>JAGLNB010000210.1 GCA_023139715.1 Planctomycetota bacterium
AATGAATTTTTAGAGGTTCCCTAAAGATTTGAAAAATTCTAAGAGCGCCACTGGGGCTTGCGAACCATAAGCGGCGGCATTTGCTGATGTTTTATTTTTCTGCCAATTGTACTAACGCAGCCCTTATCGCTGGGATACCACTGAACGTTAAACATCCGCGTTTTAAGGAGCAGTTTACTTTTATTTATTTTGCCAAACATTACCAATTCTCTTTTTTTTCACTAAGCACAATTACAGCATAACTAATCCTGCTATCGCTGCTATCGGCTAATTATAAGAACGGCTTTTGTAAATTATTTGCGGGGTAATTTCAAAATCAAATATGCAGTGAACTGACTGGTTAAATTTATTTATCGGATGTTTTTCCAGCCAACCGGTTGTCGGTCGAGTTCGAGAAGTTCAGCTCGTTCGATCAGCCAGCTTTTGTCGGATTGTTTTCGCAGGTCGAGCTTTGCCTTAACCAGCATAAATTGTTTGAATTCCTTATAAACATAGCTTTGCTTATCAAACGCAACCAGTACTGTAAAAGTAGCTGTCGCCTGGAAATCTGATTTTTCTATTACGAGATTGATTTTTCTGTTTTTCTCGACCAGCGGTTCAGTCAGCAGCGTATCGCAATAATAAATAAAATCATCTTTAGTATTATGGCGTGAATCGCGGTAACTTTCAGAAATGATTGACTGAATTGCTTTTGGATTTTCTTCTTCGACAGCTTTTATTCCGGTTGCGATTACGGAATTAATTTTTTCCAAATCGGTTTGAATAAGCCAATCAAATCCGAAAGCAGCTGCGATTAGAAGAGCTGGAATAAGTAATTGCCACCAGCGTTTTTTATCCGGTGCAAAACTGCGGAAAGTCATTATTCCAAAAAAGACAACAACTGCTGCAATCAGGAGCGGCCAGGGTTTGTCAAAAATATCAAACATTTTTTATTCGCAAAATAGTGCGTTGTCAATTTCGCAGTGCCTGTATTGGCGATGGTATTCGTCCGCCGCGAGCTATGAGTTTTGGCGAAGCTGATTTTGCAACTTTCATAATCGGAGCCGAGCCCAACAATCCGCCAAAATGAACAATGTCGCCCTGCTTTTTGCCAGGAACAGGAATAACGCGTACACCTGTGGTTTTATTATTTATTACTCCAATCGACAGTTCGTCAGCAATTATCGCCGAAAGCACTTCCGCCGGCGTATCGCCCGGCACAGCGAACATATCCATTCCAACTGAGCAGACACTGGTTAATGCTTCGAGTTTTTCGAGATTCAATGAGCCGGATTTGACCGCTCGAATCATACCTGCATCTTCGCTGACGGGAATAAAAGTTCCTGACAATCCGCCAATATTTCCAGAAGCCATCGCTCCGCCTTTTTTCACTGCATCCATCAAAAGTGCCAAAGCAGCTGTTGAGCCGGGAAGGCCAATTTGCTTAACGCCCATCGCTTCGATAATTTCCGCTACCGAATCGCCGGCTGACGTTGTCGAGGCAAGTGAAATATCGACAATTCCAAAATCTATTCCCATCAATTCAGCCATTTCTCTTCCGATGAGTTCGCCTGCCCGTGTGATTTTGAAAACGGTTTTTTTAATAACTTCGGAAAGCTGCGTCAGGTCACAATCTGGATTCTGCAGAACAACGTCGCGCACTACGCCCGGCCCGGAAATGCCTATATTCAGCGAATAGTCCGGCTCACCGATTCCGTGATTAGCTCCAGCCATAAACGGGTTGTCTTCAGGCACGTTTGCAAAGACAGCAATTTTTGCACAGCCGATTCCATTTGGAGTTTTCGCAGCCAGCTTTTTAAGAATGTGTCCAAATTTCGCAACAGCATCCATATTCATTCCAGCTATCGTGGAAGCCAAATTCAAAAATCCGCAAACACGCTCGGTTTTTGAGAGTGCATCTGGAATTGCGTTGAGCAAATTCTCTTCGGCAGCTGTCATACCCTTTTGCACCATTGCCCCGAATCCGCCGATGAAATCAATGTCCGCTTTTTTCGCAGCCCTGTCGAGTATCTTTGCAAGCCCAACGACTGTCGAAATTTTCTTTGGCAGCGGCTCAAGCAAAAGTGAGGCCGGCGTAACGGCTATTCGCCGATTGGTTATGGGAATACCATATTTTTGCTCGATAATATCGGCAAACTTATTTAAGAGTTTGCCTTTTTCGACAATGCGTTTTTCAATCCGCCTACCAAGCCCGCTCAAATTCCTGTCCATACAATCTTTAAGATTTATACCGACAGTAACGGTGCGAATATCAAAATGATGGTCAAGCGTCATTTTTACTGTTTCAAATACTTCTTCAACTGATATTCGCATAATTATACCCTGTGCATTGCCTTGAAAATATTTTCATCCTGAAACGTAATATTAAGCGAGAGTTCTTTAGCCATTTTGTCGAGCTGCTTTAGAA
>JAGLNB010000211.1 GCA_023139715.1 Planctomycetota bacterium
ATTCTCGTTGCCGCCTGCAATCCCTGCCCGTGCGGCTACTCCGGCTCAAGTTTTAGAAGATGCAAATGTACGCCAAACCAGATTGAACGCTATATGTCAAAAATATCCGGCCCTTTGATGGATAGAATTGATATTCACATTGATGTGCCGGCTGTAACTTTCAGTAAACTTCGCTCAAAATCAAATCATATTGATTCAGCTGCAATAAGAAAAAATGTTCTGCAAGCAAGAGCAATTCAGACCGCAAGATTTGGCAATGGCAAATTAACTACCAATGCTGCGATGAGCCATAAGCAGGTCGAAAAATTCTGTATTCTTGATTCGGCCGGCGAAATGATACTCAAACAGGCAATGGCTGAACTCGGCTTATCTGCCCGTGCACACGACAAAATCTGCAAAATTTCACGAACTATAGCCGACCTTTCCGGAGCTGAAAATATTCAATCGGAACACATCGCAGAAGCCATCAGCTACCGTAAACTCGACCGAAAATTGTAACTTTGCCAAAAGAGCATTTTTATCGGCCGCAGCTCTCCGCCAAACGGGATTTATCACAGTTTTTTCTAATTTCACGCCCTGCTATAGTCGATAAAATAATTGCTACGCCAGGGCTGTCTGGCTAAAGGAGAGTTATAGAATGGGTATTCAAAATTGGTCTGATGATATTATTCTCGTGGACTTGCCGCAGGAACCAGAACTGGCTGATGAGCTTAAAACCGTTACCGAAATCGTTCGAGATAGAGGCGATTGTGATGTGGTAATGGATTTTTCCAGCATAGACATTATAACTTCTTCGAGTATTTCCGGCCTTCTGAAACTGCGTAAACTTCTAACGGATTGTGGCCATCGCTTGGTTTTCTGCAATGTCGCTGCGGCAACAGCTGGAATTTTTAGCGTAACGGGACTTAACGGGATATTTGAATTCGTTGATGATAAATTTATTGCACTGGCGAGTTTACAGCTTGTCGATTAGTTGTTAAACTAAAACAGATTTAACGAACGGTTTTTATTTTCTTTGCATAAATCGTCCTCGTTGAGCCGGCTACCAGCATCGCTGCCAGTAGCGGTATTGGTAATCTGCTCACAAATTTCTGCAAAGCATTTCATCGCCGTTCATTTGGCAATTTGACTCTCTAACAACGGGATAAGTGAAATGGATAGTGGAATTTTAGAACAGATTGAAGAAATAATTGGCTACAAATTTTCCAACCGCGACCTGCTCCTGAAAGCATTCGTTCATTCTTCGATTGTAAGCGACCGTCTTTTGAGCAATGAAAGAATGGAATTTCTCGGCGATGCCGTTTTAGGACTGGTTACTTGTCAGGTTTTATTCGAGCGTTTTCCGGAATATCTCGAAGGTGATTTAACAAAGATAAAGAGTATGATAGTCTCGCGTAAGACCTGCTCGGTAGTGGCCGGCAAGCTCAAGCTTGAGGAGTTTTTGAAAGTTGGCAAGGGAATGTCAAACAGCCGCGCCTTAACCGGCTCTCTGGCCGCCGGACTTCTCGAAGCTATAATTGCTGCCATCTACATTGACGGAGGCCTGGCCGCAGCTTGTGATTTTATTTTAAGAACTTTTGCACCATTCATAGAAAATGCCGACGCTCAAAAAGCCAATGGTAATTTCAAATCACTTTTGCAGCAGCACGCTCAGGAACAATTCGGCGTAACGCCAATTTATGTCCTTCTCGACGAAAAAGGGCCTGACCACAACAGATGTTTTGAAGCAGAAGCTGTGATTACAAGCCGGCATTTTCCAAGTGCCTGGGGGATGAACAAAAAGGAAGCTGAGCAAAAAGCAGCTGAAAACGCACTGATTGAATTGAAAGTGTTAAAAAAGAAAAAAGCAAAAGCGGAAAACAGTTCGTAATGTACCGATAAACTATTTTTTATTCTTACTCCACAATCAGCCACACCAGGCCATAAAGGGCAATCGCACTTGCTACTATGCAAACAACTATAGAGCCAAACAAAACTGCCACTTCCTTCAGGAAATAACGAGTTGTAATTTTTTTTACTTTCGTTGCTTTGTAAACAATAGCTATTGCAGCAGCGAGCGGCAAAAGCCACAACATTGCTCGCAGATTTACGCCGATTTCTTCGGGCGATATAAAATTAGCTATTATAAAAAAAGTTTCGCTCATCATTTTTTAATTCCTGCCGTTTCTACTTTTCCAACGTGAGCGAGATACACAGCATTAACAATACAAAGCAGATTAAGCAGGCCTGAAATTGTGGTATAAATCTGGCCGATTTCAGCCGGTTTACCATAAACCCGATAGCTGCCGCCGGCGGTCAGTTTTCCCAGCATAATTACCATTGGCGAATTCATAATCTGACCTATAAACCACGGCCACGAGCGAACATAATCTATCACGCCGATTGAGCCGACATATATTCCAATTGCAAAAGTCAAAGTGATAGTTACAAATACAATCAACGCTCGTTTTTTTTCTTTCAATAGAAAATATCCGGCTCCCGGAATCAGCCAGCCAAGCAGGCCAACAGAAAACAAAAACAGAACCAAGCTTTCTTTTGTTCTTCGATGCATTTTATATTTTAACTGTCAAATTATTATTCGTCTTGCCCTGGAACATTAGCATCTGCGTTTTCCTGCGATTTATTGGCCAATTGAAAATTCATTCGCTGTAATATATTGTCCGGTAAAAAATGAACAACTGCCAGCGTTTGGGACTGAACAACATCCTCTTGATACGCCTGCAATAATTTAACCTGATTGTACTGACCCCTGTCAGTGCGATTAATTTCTATATCCTTTACACAATAATAACTCATATCCGGCTTAAATTCCATTACTACAGGCAGCGTATCAATGCTGTTACTGTCATTTGGAACAAGCCCATAGAGTTTTTCTATTAACACAGCTTCATTTTTGCTTTGACCAATCATAAAGTCTGCTGCCGGATTGCCCAGGTTTTGCACAATAAGTGTTTGCATTGCAGCATCTGAAATTCTTCTAAGCGAGCCAAGCTCTCTTAACTCAAAAGTATTTGGGTCATTTCCATCAGCTGTATCATCTTTGCTGTAGAGCTTGTTAAATTTTTCGATTGCCTTATCGAACCCCTTATCTTTCGCCAGTTTTACAAATTCTTCTGCTTTTGTTTTTGCAACATCCATCGCTTCCAGTTTTTTCAAATCTTCGGCGACTTTTTCTTTCACTGAATAAACCTTAGCATTTTCTTTAGCTTGTTTTTCAAATTTTAATCCGCCATTGTCAAACGTCATCTCTGCACTATCTGGTTCGCCAGCTGGACGGGTTTTTATCACTCTGCAAATCAACATTATTTGTCCAGCCGTATCTTTTTGCGTCTGACCAAGCAAATCTTTAACCGTTCCAATGTTTTCATACATTTTTGGTTTAGGAACATCAAACGGTCCCAGTTCAGATGCATCCAGTGATTCTACAGCAAAAACAATTCGACTCAATTTTGCCGGATTATATCCTGAACCTGTCAAATATAGCCTTGAAAGATATTCATCCTGCTCTAAATCAATTGCGTTTAGCAGGCCTGTTTTGCCGGCGTAAACATCCATATTATATTTTCCACTAAGTTCGTCGGCCGCTTTTTGGTAACTGTCGATGTTTTGATTATTTGCATCTTCGCTATCAAAATTGGCCTCTATAATTTCTTTTGCCTGCCGTAAAATGGATTCAGCTTTTGAATTTATCCTGCTTGTCAAAAGTTTCTGCCCAATTTCATCAGCCACATCAGCGTAATTTTTGATTTGCTCGATTGTTGGCGAATTCGGATCATTTGGGTCGGAGGGCACTACCTCTGTCAACTGCTCTCGATTTCTCTGATAATATTCTTCCTGGCCCTGCTGCGTAACTTCGGAGACAATAGCCGCAACATCATCGAGCTTAATCGCTATGTACTCAATCTGCACCATATCCGGCAATTTATAGCCGAACCCATAAGGATTATCTTTGCTTACATCCGCAGGGAAAAAACTTTTATATTTTTCAAACTGCTCGGAGATTTGCTGCTTGCTCGGCTCAGAC
>JAGLNB010000212.1 GCA_023139715.1 Planctomycetota bacterium
CTTCAGAATATTTTAATACCGCAATAAGTTTCCCAAAAGTTGACAGCATTTTTTCTTCAGAAATGCCATTTTGCTTTACCAATACAGAGATTAATTGCTGATACGTTGCGGAATTGAATAAACCTGGTATTTTGTCTGCAAGAATTTTTCCTGCATTTTCGTCTGGCAGGCGAATTCCGGCTTGTCTGGCTTCTTCTGTCAGCAGCAGCCAGTACATAGCATTTGACATTGTTCCTCTATAAATATCATTGATTTGCTTTTCGCTGATGCTGTATCCGCTTTTTCTTACGGTTTGCTTTATGAAATTACTAAACTGTGATGAGGTTTTATGCTCTGCAAATAATACTTCCGCAAGCAGCGCTGCCTGCATATTCGGCGTATTGCGCAGCATCGGCACGCCCATACTTCTGAGCATATAATCAACTCTCAGCTTTTTTAGTATTTCCAGTTCCTGCTGGGCTGCGGCAAGGTCTTTATTTGTTATTTCTTTTCCGTCTGCGAAACTGGCCACAGTTTTGTTGATTCCCCTATTCCCTGAGCCAATTCGAGACAGATACGAACCGCCCACAAAACCTATCATCAAAACAACCACAACTACCGCCATTATTTTTGTATTATTTTTGCGAAACCACTTCATCAAATGCATATTTAAGCTCCAAATTTATCGTTTTACATTATCCGTTAGAACCGTGAAATATACGCAATTTTTCGAGATTTGCAAGAAAAATAGCACTTTGCCAAAAGCTGCCATATTTTGCGGGCAGATAAATTTCTTGCAGTTACATTGTGTACTGTGGATAATAGCGGCAATTATAAAAGTATATGCGTTTTATTTTTGTCGCTTTTAATTTTGGGAGATTATAATAATGAGTGAAAATCAGCGTGAACCTAACAAATTACTTGACACTACTGACTGCCTTGAAGCTGTTGGCGTATTTCGCAACTGGAAAAACTTTTTATTCGTAATCATCTTCTGCTCGCTGCTTTTGCTGCAGATTTCTTTCTGGATGCTGGATATCGGCTATGTAAAAACTGACGCTGCTCTTTCCGAGCCGCCTGAGGCAATGGTTTCCGAACTGATTGAAACCGAGCAAACAAAAAAAATCACTAAAGCTGCAAAGCAGGTTTCCACTGAACCAAATCAGCCGGTCGTTGTAGAAGTGGCTGCGAAGAAAATCATACCCAGTTTCAATTTTAAGATTTCACATTTAAGTTGGCTGATTAGGGTACTGAATTTTGTATTGATTTTCGCAGCTGTTCTTTATTGTCTAACGCTGCTGTTTTGTCTGAAGATTTCACTGGCAAGCCAATTTGGCGGAATAAATCATATTTGTCGTGCATTTTTTCTTTCGCTGTTTTTTGTAGTTTTGCTTCTGCCGTGGCAGCAGCTGTTTTCCGGCATAACTTCTGGCATTCTTTATACTCCTGCTGAGCTTTTGGGTTGGCACGGAGGGCTAAAAGATACGGGAACACTGAATATTGTATTTTATTATCTTCGTTTTGTCGGCTATTGGGGATTGGCTGTTTTGGTGCTGATTTTCGCACAGATTCGCAGCAGCCGCTGGGCCAAAGCGATTCTTCATCGCCTTGAGATAATATAAAACCTTTAGTATTTCGCTCATTACAAGGGGCAATACTAAAAACATTCTTCATTCGTCGCCAAAGCCCCGAACGAAGAATGGAGGCGGGGGGAGTCGAA
>JAGLNB010000213.1 GCA_023139715.1 Planctomycetota bacterium
TAAAGGATGCAAGTATTGGCGTTGCTGTCCAATTTGATTAATTTTGCATCGTTTTTTACAGACAATTACCGGCAGCTAGAACTGCTGGTTTGACAGGTCGGCTAGAAGAAAATCGCTGGTGGCTCGTAACAGCCACCAGCTTTTTTCGTTTGCACAGCGGCCAGGCAGCGGCGGGTGGTTACGCTTGACACATATTATTGCACATCGTATTATTTGTAGCGTCTAATCAAAAAAGTCATAAAATTTTTGGAGCCACTGAAATGGTCAAGCCGAAAAAAAACTGGGAAAAGCACCTTGCTGGGCAGCCCAATGCTCTTGCCGTGGATTTTGTGGAATCGCTTTCCTATGATAAGCGGCTCTACAAATATGATATTGTCGGCTCGATTGCACATGCCCAAATGCTTGCTGAACAAAAGCTGATTACCAAATCTGAATTCAGTCAGATTAAAAACGGCTTAATTGAAATTGGCGAAAAAATCAGCGACGGCAAATTCAAGTTTGATAAAACCTATGAAGATATTCATATGGCTATTGAGGTGGCACTTGTGGCAAAAATTGGTGATGCAGGAAAAAAGCTGCATGCCGGAAGAAGTCGTAACGATCAGGTGGCTACTGACATTCGGCTTTGGATGCGGGACGAGATAGAAATTCTGCAAACAAAAATAACGCTTTTGCAAAAGGCGTTTGTCAAATTGGCAGGTAAATACGATGAAGATTTGATGCCGGGTTACACTCATTTTCAGCGGGCTCAGCCGATAGTTATTGCTGCATATTTGTTAAATTTTGTTGAGCAGTTTGAGCGTGATTTTATTCGGCTGGGAAATTGCAGCGAACTATTAAATGTTTCACCTCTTGGTAGTGGGGCGATAGCCGGCTCGACTTTGCCATTAAATCGCATCAGTACTGCAAAGCAACTCGGCTTTTCCGCAGTTAGTCGAAACAGTATCGATTCAATTAGTGACAGAGATTTTGCAGCTGAATTTATTTTCGATTGCTCACTTATTGCAATGCATCTTTCGCGGCTGGCTGAAGACTGGATAGTATATTCCTCGAATGAATTTGGATTTATCAGGATTGACGATAGTTTCTGTACATCTTCAAGTATGATGCCGCAGAAGCGAAACCCGGATATGCTGGAATTGATTCGTGCAAAAACGGGTTCCGTTTACGGCTCGCTGATTGCAATGCTGACTATCTTGAAAGCTCAGCCGACCGGTTACAATCGTGATTTGCAGGAAGATAAAATTCACATTTTCTCAGCTGATGATACGGTAAGTGCTTCACTGGATTTGATTAGAGAAATTGCATTGAATACAAAATTTAATACGAAAAAAATCTCAGCAAATATAAACGATGGCTTCCTTGATGCAACATCTCTTGCTGAGTATCTCGTTGAAAAAGGTGTGGCTTTTAGGCAGGCACATGGAATTGTGGGAGAATTGGTTACGTATTGCGAGCAGCAGAATAAATCGCTCGCTGAACTCAAGCTGGATGAATTTAAAAAGTATTCAACTGCAATAGAAAAAGATGTTTATTCCTGGCTCGGTGCGGAAAATGTTGTAAGCAAATATGTCAGCGAAGGGGCGGCTGGTAAAAAACAGGCAAAAGAACAAATCGCATTTTGGAACCAGCAGCTGGCTAAAAGATGAGTGCGAACGAAGATGCAATAACCAATTGGTTTGCCGGCCAGCGCAAATTGGCCAAATCAGATTTTCCAATCGGCATTGGCGATGATATGGCCCAAATCCGCCTCGGCAAAGATGCTTCTGTTCTTATTACTACAGATATTTTGCTTGAGGGAGTGCATTTTGATTTTGCAACTGCAACTCTGAAACAAGTCGGATACAAAGCAATGGCGGTCAGTATTAGTGATTGTGCGGCAATGGCGACGATTCCTATCGCTGCGGTAGTTTCAGTTGGCCTGCCAAAAGGTTTTGGTCAAAGGCAATTAAAACAACTGCACGCTGGAATTATGCTGGCAGCTGACAAATTTAATTGCAAACTTATCGGGGGCGATATTGCCAGCTTGAAAACGAAAAAACCATTCGTGATAAATGTAGCTATGCTAAGTAAACCGGCTGCAAACAAACCGGTAAAACGTTCAGGAGCAAAAGTTGGCGATTGCATTTGTGTAACCGGCTCGCTGGGCGGCTCTGGCGAAAGTCCTGTTTATAAACATTTGACATTTGAGCCGAGAGTCAAAGAGGCAATAGAAATTGCGAAAATGGTAACTATCAATGCAATGCTCGATATTAGCGATGGTCTTAGCAGCGATTTGAACAGAATTTGCAAACAAAGCGATGTTGGTGCAATTGTAAATGCAGAAGATGTTCCAATTTCATCGCATGCGGTTCGACTAAGCTCACCGCAGGCAAAAAAAAGCAAAGAGCCATTGAAGGCAGCACTAAACGATGGCGAAGATTTTGAATTGCTGTTTACCGTATCCAAAAAAGATTGCGAAAAATTGTTGAAGAACTGGAGCAACAAAACGGCAATTACAAAAGTTGGCGAAATTACTAATACAAATAA
>JAGLNB010000214.1 GCA_023139715.1 Planctomycetota bacterium
CCGCAAATTATTCTGGAATGAAACAGCCGGCTATTTAAATGATTGCATTTTGCCGGACGGCTCTGTCGATTCATCACTTCGGCCAAACCAGATTTTTGCTGTCTCGCTCCCATTTTCGCCTTTAACAATTGAGCAGCAAAAAGCTGTAGTTGATACGGTTCAAAAAAATCTTTTAACGCCCTACGGCCTTAGAACTTTAGCTGCTGATGATGCTAAATACAAAGGTACCTGCATAGGCAATCAGCTCCAGCGAGATAGTGCTTATCATCAGGGGACTGTCTGGCCATATTTAATGGGAGCATTTGTTCAGGCATATCTGAAGGCAAATAAATTCAGCAAAAAAAGTAAAACAAAAGCCGCTGCTTTTATCGAGCCGTTAATGCAGCATTTAACCAGCGATGGCTGTATTGGCAGCGTATCGGAAATATTCGATGGTGATTTCCCTTACAAGCCAAGGGGCTGTTTTGCTCAGGCGTGGAGCGTCGCTGAACTTATAAGGGCTTATCGCATAATAACAAAAGATTAATATTATGCGTTATTATCAAGAGCGGTTTTAACTTCGCCCACAAACGCTGAAATATCAGCGAGCATTTTTTCTTTATTTTCGATATTGGCTTCAATAAGTCCCACTATTTTTGAACCGATTATAACGCCATCAGCTCCGGCTGATGCAATAGTCGTAGCGTGCTGAGCAGTGCTAATACCAAAGCCAACACAAATCGGAACGTCTGTTAATCCTTTTAATCGGCCAATCAATTCTCCTATATGGCCGGACAGTTGTTTTCTGCTGCCGGTAACACCCAAAAGAGAAACCGTATAAATAAAACCGGTGGTTTTCGAGGCAATCAATTTCATTCTCTCTTCGCTGGTGTTAGGCGTTACCATAAAAACAGTATCAAGACCAGCTGACTTTGCAAAGCCGTCAATTTCGCCGGCATCATCAACACTCAAATCGGCAACCAGAACACTATTTACGCCAGCCTGATGGAAATCGTTGAAGAATTTTTCAGTTCCATATTGGTAAATCAAATTGTAATACATCAATAAGCCGATAGGAATATCTTTGTAATCTTTGACCTTCTTTATAAATTCGAGTGCCTTTTTTACAGTCATACCATTGCATAGGGAGCGAATGTCTGCCTTTTGAATTGTCGGACCGTCAGCGATGGGGTCGGAAAAAGGGATGCCCAATTCCAGAATATCAGCTCCCGAATCGATTGCTGCTTTTACAACTTCAAAGCTCGTATCAAAGGCAGGGTCGCCAATAACAAAAAACGGAATCAATGCTGCTCTTTTTAGTTCAGAAAAAACCTGTTTATATGTCTTCATTTATCGTTCCTTACTTCAATGGCCGGCATTTTTCAACAATTGAAACGTCCTTATCTCCTCTACCGGAAAGATTTACAACCACAACCGTATCTGAAGGTAATTTACCCGACTGGCTAATTACATAAGCCAAAGCGTGCGAACTCTCCAG
>JAGLNB010000215.1 GCA_023139715.1 Planctomycetota bacterium
CCGGCACTTACTGATTCAGTTTCATAAACTTGTCCTTCTTTATCCTGCAGGAGATACGCCTTTGCTCCGTGCAAAATGCCAACTTTTCCAGCTACGAGCGTAGCAGCATGTTTTCCGCTGGCCACACTTTTTCCGCCAGCTTCGACACCAACCAGCTTTACTTTTTCATCATCCATAAAGCCGGAAAAAATACCTATCGCATTACTTCCGCCTCCGACGCATGCAACCACCATATCCGGCAGTCGGCCGACCTGGTCGAGACACTGCTGTCTGGCTTCTTTGCCGATGCAAGTCTGAAAATGTTTTACTACTGTTGGGTACGGATGCGGGCCGCAAGCTGAGCCAAAAAGATAAAACGTATCGGACACATTCGCCGTCCAGTACCGTAAAGCGTCATTAATAGCATCTTTTAGCGTACCGGTTCCACCTTCAACGGCAATTACTTCGGCTCCACAAAGCTTCATTTTATGGACGTTTACACTTTGACGCTCAATATCGGTTACGCCCATAAAGATTTTCGTTTCCATTCCGAATAATGCGCCAATCATCGCTGTTGCCAGGCCGTGCTGGCCGGCACCGGTTTCAGCGATTAATTTGGTTTTGCCCATATACTTAGCCAACAGACCCTGGCCGAGCGTATTGTTGACTTTATGTGCTCCGCCGTGAAGGAGGTCTTCACGTTTTATATAAACTTTGAATCCGACATATTCGCTGAGTCTTTTTGCATAATAAAGCGGAGTTGGCCTGCCCGCATAATTTTTTGAAAGCTCGGCAAGTTCGCAAACGAAACCATCATCCTTATAGAAACGATAAAATTCTCGCTCCAATTCTTCGAGAACCGGAATCAAAACTTCCGGCACATAAAATCCGCCGTAATCGCCAAATCTGCCTTTATATTTCATAATTCATTCCTCATTCAACGCTTGGCATAAATCCGAATATAAAATTTCGAATTTATCCTCTCAAATGTCGTATATTTTCAAATAGTTCCTTCATTTTTTTGTGGTCTTTTTTTCCCGGCTCAGATTCAATACCACTGCAAACATCAATTCCATAAACTCCGAGCTTAACGGCCTGGGCGGCATTGTCAGGATTGATTCCACCGGCAAGAAAAATCCGTTTAGTAATATCACCTATAATATTCCAGTCGAATTTTATTCCAGTTCCGCCGTATTTTTGTGGATGAAATGCGTCAAGCAAAATGGCATCGGTGAAATAGTTATCTGCTTTTTCAATATCAGCTTCATCTTTTACTCGCAGCGCTTTCATAGTCTTAACATTAACCGAAAGAAATGAACGGCAAAATTCGGGGCTTTCATCGCCATGCAGTTGTATCCAATTTAATTTGCACTGGTGTCTGATTTTACAAATTTCTTCAAACTCCGCATTTACAAACACTCCGGCAGTATCAACAAAAGCCGGCAATTTTGCTATTAATTCCGTGGCTTTTTGCGGCGTAATGTATCTCGAACTTTTCGGATAAAAATTAAATCCCAGCAAATCGGCACCCATATCCAACGCCGCAGCTGCATCTTCATAATTTGTAAGTCCGCAAATTTTAACTTTTACTATCAGCATAGAAATTAAAAACTTAAAGCTAAAAGTTGAAAACCATAGCTAAAAATTTAAAAGTTTTGAATTTTAAACTGTGGTTTTACGTTTTTCACTTTAAGTTTTACACTTTATTCGAGGTTTCGATTAACTTCTCCAGACACGCAAAAGCTGCTCCACTTTTTATCGAATCATCTGCAATTTTAATTGCCGCTTTGAAATCTTCCGCAACGCCTCCTGCAATTATCGCAGCTGCTGCATTCAAAATAACAATATCTCTGCAAGCCCCACTGTCTTTACCTGTTAGAATAGCCCTTGCAAGCTCGGCACTGCTTTTAGCATCAGTTGCTTTTAGTTTTTCAGCAGAAACCAGCTCAATACCAAAATCTTTGGGATCCAGTTCGCTGGTTGTGATTTTATCTTCTTTGAGCTGAACAATTTTAGTAATTCCCGCGGTGCTTATTTCATCAAGACCATTGCTATGCACAACCATCGCAGAACGAGTTCCCAGCACTTTGAGAGCTTCAGCCATCATTTGCATTAGTCCTTCCTCTGCCACCCCCAACACCAAAGCTGCTGCACCAGCTGGATTAGTCAAAGGCCCTAAAATATTAAATACCGTCCTAAAGCCAAGCCCTTTTCGTATCGGCTGAACATGCTTCATTGCCGGATGGAACATAGGTGCAAACATAAATCCGATATGTGCTTTTTCTATGCACTCGGCCACAACTTTGGGTCCGGGAGCGATATTAACACCAAGCTCAGCGAGAACATCCGCCGAACCGCATTTGCTGGTAATCGCACGATTGCCGTGCTTAGCGATATAAACCCCTGCCCCAGCTGCAACAAAAGCAGAGACAGTCGAAACATTAAAGGTTTTCACCGCTGCGCCGCCAGTCCCCACAATATCCACTAAATTTTCAATGCCGGTTTCAACTTTAAGACAATGATTTCGCATAGATTTAGCAAAGCCAGCCAATTCCGCAGCAGTTACACCTTTGCTTCGCATCGCTGTGAGAAAAGCTGCAATTTGAACTTCGCTTACTTCGCCTCCGAAAACAATATCCAGGAGCTGCTCGGCCTTTTCGAAACTCAGACTTTCGCCTGAAAGTAACGTTTCAATATATTCGGTTATTAGAATCATTTTTAATCCCAACTTTTATTTTTTATATTGTTCTGCAATCGATAAAACATTTTCAATTAATTTGCCGCCAGCCGGAGTCAAAATACTTTCGGGATGAAACTGCACACCAAATATTGGCAGCTCCTTATGGCGAACAGCCATAACAATCCCATCAAATTCAGCTGTTTTTTCAAGACAATCCGGCAATTCGAGGGCACACAAACTATGGTATCTTCCAGCTTGTAGCGGGTTTTCTACGCCGGCAAATATATCTTTTTGATTGTGCGTAATTCGCGATGGCTTGCCGTGCATTGGCTTTGGTGCGTGGCCGACTTTTCCGCCGAAATACTGCACAATTATTTGATGGCCGAGACAGACGCCAAATATCGGCAATTTGTCCTTGAAATAATCCACCGCTAAAAGCGAAACACCGGAATCATCGGGCGAACCGGGCCCCGGTGAAATCAAAAGCAAATCCGGCTCAAATTCATCAGCTACAATCTTCAATTCTTCAAGTTCAGTATCGGCTCGATAAACTTTTGCCTTACAATTACGCTTGCAAAAATCATCGACAAGATTATATGTGAACGAATCAAAATTATCGATGAACAGGATTTTTCTTGTTTTTGTTTTTATTGTTTCCATAAAATCTCGCCCTGTTATTTTTCTCGAACCGCACGCAGGCAGGAATTCGCTTTATGCTCGGTCTCTTCAAATTCGGTTTTAGGCACACTATCATGAACGATGCCTGCTCCGACCCGAATATAAGCTGTATGGTCTTTGACCTGCAAGCTCCTGATTGTAATGCAGCTGTCAAACTGGCCGTCAACTGTCAAATAGCAGACAGCTCCACCGTAATAGCCGCGTTTGGTTTTTTCAAAAGTACGTATCAATTTCATTGCTTCAATTTTTGGAGCTCCGGTTAATGTTCCCATATTCATCGTGGCCAGATACGCACTTAGCGCATCGAGCTCATCGGCAAGTGTGCCTTTGACATTACTGACAAGGTGCT
>JAGLNB010000216.1 GCA_023139715.1 Planctomycetota bacterium
CCTGCATTCCCGGTCCGCCCTTTGGCCCTTCGTAGCGGATGACGACAACGTCGCCTTCCTTGACCTTTCCAGCGAGAATACCTTCGCAGGCGTCTTCCTGGCTCTCGAAGATGACGGCTGGGCCGGTGTGGGTGAGCATTGACTTTGGGACCCCGGCAGCCTTGACCACACTGCCGTTGGGTGCGAGATTGCCTGTTAGAATAACCAGCCCGCCGGTCTTCGAGTACGCATTATCAAGTGAATGGATAACTTCGGGATTTTTGATTTTAGCATCCGCTATATTTTCACCAAGGGTATTAGTAGTGACCGTAAGACAATCTGTGTTTAGCAAATTCGGAACCTGACTGATTTCTTTTAGTATAGCGCTTATACCGCCGGCGGCGTCAACATCCTCTACGTGATATTTGCTCGACGGCGAGACTTTGCAGATGTTGGGACATTTGGCTGAGATTTCGTTTATGCGTTCGAGGTCGTATTTGATGCCGGCTTCATTGGCCACCGCTAATGTGTGCAGTATGGTATTAGTCGAGCCGCCCATTGCCATATCCAGAGCCAGCGCATTATCCAGCGACTTTTCATTGATTATATCTAATGGCTTTATATCCTTTTCGACCAGCGATATAATTTGTTTTCCAGCTTGTTTATAGAGTATTTCTCTTTGTGGATTGACTGCCAGGATTGTCCCATTGCCCGGCAGAGCAATCCCAATCGCTTCGCAAAGACAGTTCATCGAATTAGCCGTAAACATTCCCGAGCAACTGCCGCAAGTGGGGCAGCCCGTATGTTCCAATTCATCTAATTGTTCCTGGTTGATTTTGCCGGCATTAAACATTGCCACGCCTTCAAACACACTTATAAGGTCAACCGTTTCGCCGTCTTTGGTTTGGCCAGCTGCCATTGGGCCGCCGGAAACAAAAATTGTCGGAATGTTCAGCCGAACTGCCGCCATCAGCATTCCGGGGATAATTTTGTCGCAGTTGGGAATACAAATCAGAGCGTCAAAACAATGAGCCCTCGCCATCGTCTCAACGGAATCGGCAATAATTTCGCGTGAAGAAAGTGAATATTTCATCCCGGTATGCCCCATAGCAATGCCGTCACAAACAGCTATAGTGCTAAATTCAAGGCCAACGCCGCCAGCAGCTTTTACAGCTTCCTTGACGGTCTGGCCAACCTTATCGAGATGCACGTGGCCGGGAACAATATCGCAGTAACTATTAGCTATGCCGATAAACGGCTTTTTAATATCATTATCACTTAATCCGCAGGCATGCAATAAAGCTCTATGCGGAGCCCTTTGAAAACCCTTTTTAACCACATCACTTTTCATTTTTTTGCCTTTCCGCAAAACCATTTCAAATTATAGGAGGTTGATTTTAACCATACGCCGGCCATAAATAAAGGAAAAATCGGTTGTTTGCTGAAAAGACAATCTGTATAATCAAATCCTGATTCGCTGCAAAAAAGAAAGTTTTCAAAGGAGATGACAAAAATGGTTTCAGAAAAGATTTTTCACTGCCTGACTGCCCCGCTTACCTGCCTGCTCTTGATAGTAACCGGCTGTGCCACTACCAGCCGCAAACCAGCTGATTTTGCACTGAAATTCGCTGAAAAGGACTCAACAACTTATAAATTAACGACAATATCGGAAAAAAGCGTTGATTTTGAAGGTATGCAGGTCGAAGAAGGCAAATTCAAAGGCGGCCGAAGCGGAAATGAAATTGAGATGGTATTTACACAGGAAATACAAGGCGTTGACGAAAAAGGCGAAGCGACAGCAAAAATTACAATCGAAAAATTAGAATATACAAAAAGAATTAAAGACAGCGTCATTCTAAATTTCGATAGCTGCAAACCAGAAGATTCAAATAATCCGATGGCAAAAATAATCGGCCAAAGCTACACAATAAAAATCACGCCGGATGGAAAAATCACAAAAATTATCGCAGGACAAATGCAAGCTCAGTTCAAAGCCCGAACCCTCGAAAATAAAGCGGCAATGGAACTATTATCCAGGCAAGCTATTATTGACCGCCACGCAACAGCTGCCCTGCCGGCCAAAGATAAAAACCAGCTGCAAAAAAACGACAGCTGGCGCAGTATAAAAGGTCTGGAGTTCGGCTTAATGGGGCCAAAATCATACGAAAAAATTTATACAGTTAAAAATATTGAAAAGGAAAACAAAAACAAAATCGCTATCGTAGAAATGAATACAATCCCAACGGTAAAAATGGATGAAAAAAGAAAAGATAAAACAACAGATTATTCAAAAACATTCGACAACAGAGAAACATACACAGGAAAACTGAAACTTGATTTAACAAATGGAAAAATCAAAGAATATCAGGAGCAGTTAAATCTTCAGTGGGTGGTTGCCGAGCCGCTTGAAGATATTCAAACCGACAGAGAACCGGCTGTAATCAGAATGTCAGTAATACGCAGCTATAAACTTGAAAAAATAAATTAGAGCATCCCAAATAAATGAAAGGATTGGCTTTGAGAATAACTTTAATAGCTGTAATAATTTCAGGATTAAGTATTTTAGCCGGCTGTAATGCAAATGTTAATTCGGCTGCAAATAAAAACCTGTTAACCGTTGATTTCCAAAAAGACAACATTCTAAAATACAAATTTACCTCCCAAAAAGATATAACTATGGATTGGGGAAAGGCAAGCAAGGGGAAAAAACAGGGCAAAAACAAAATCGATAAATCATCCGAAACAATGGAAATGATTATTTCCTACACGCCAACAGATGTAAACCCATACGGCTTGACAACTATCAAGGCAAAGTGTGAATCCATAAAAATCAAAAGAAGTAAAAGTAAAAGTAAAGCAAGTCGCTCTTCAGGAAAAGATGCAGTTGAAACCGCAGCTGGTGAAACCTTCACATTCAAAGTCGGTCCAACAGGAAAAATAGAAGATTATTCACAGCTCAACAAACTAATCCATAAACTCGGCAAAAATGCGTTCAGGAAGAAAAGTAATAGGGGAAGAGTTAAAGAGCCGGATATGATAGCTGATTTTATCGCTTCGCAATGGTTCCTCTGGGACTCGGTCAGCAGTATTGAAAACTTCGATGGCCTGAGCATCGGGCAAAGCTGGAAATCGAAACTATCCGTGCCAACGCCGATGGTAATGAAAACAGCGAGAGATGTAACCTACAGCTTAAAGGAAATTCGCCAAACCGAGAAAGGCCAAATCGCAGTTATAGCGAGCAGCTATTCGCTTGCCGAATCAGTACCGCGAAACTGGCCGATGCCGTACTCTGGAAAATTTCGGATGAGCGGCATGTTCGGATTTCTAAGGGGCTATAAAGTTATCAAACTACAGGGTAAAGGTGAAGAATTATTCAATATCGATTCCGGCCAAATAGAAA
>JAGLNB010000217.1 GCA_023139715.1 Planctomycetota bacterium
CACTGACCTGCGATAGCCCGTTTGGCCTTTGTGCAAAATGTTATGGATGGGATCTTAGTACGAGTTTGCTCGTAGAAGAAGGTCTGGCTGTTGGAATAATTGCGGCTCAATCTATTGGAGAGCCGGGTACTCAGTTGACGCTTAGAACATTCCATACCGGAGGTGTGGCTTCGAGAGCTATTCTCGACCACGACCAGAAATCTGTGCAGGCCGGTATTGTCGAGTATCGTGATATTAATGTCGTTTCACTAAAAATGGCTGACAGTAAAAAGGCTACGAGAGTGGCCTTGAAGCGAAATGGTGAAATAGCTGTGCTTGACGAAAAGGGCAGGGAACTTGAAAAATTCAAAGTGCCTTATGGAGCGACCGTTGTAGCTAAAGATAAACAAAAAGTCGCGGTAGGAACAGTGCTGTTTGAATGGGACCCGCATCGTATGCCAATTTTGGCCGAAGTGCAGGGCATAATACAGTTTGTCGATGTTGTTGAAAGCGAAACTATAAAAATTGAAGAAGAAAGAAAAGGCCAAAAAGGAAAGCCGGTCGTAATCGAGCATAAAGGCGATAAGCATCCTCAAATTATTATAGAAAACGCAGATGGAAAAATACTTGATGTTCACTATCTGCCGGCTGGAGCAAGAATCGAAGTTGAGCAGGGCAGCGAAGTACAAGCCGGCCAGCTGCTTGCGCATCAGCCAAGAGCAACCGGCGGTACACAGGATATTACAGGTGGTCTGCCAAGAGTTACCGAAGTCTTTGAAGCTCGAAAGCCAAAAGACCCCGCTGCGATGGCAGAAATCAGTGGAAAAGTTGAGCTAAGAAGTGATAAGCGAAAAGGAAAAATGACTATCATCGTCCGTTCGGAATCCGGAATGGAAAAAGAACATCATGTGCCGAGAGACAGGCACTTAAATGTTCATACAGGTGATACGGTCGAAGCGGGTGATGCTCTGACGGATGGGCCGCTCGTGCCGCATGACATTTTGCAAATTAAGGGCGAAGAGGCACTGCAAAGATATTTGACCGCAGAAATTCAAAATGTATACCGTTCTCAAAATGTAGGCATTAACGACAAGCATGTAGAAATTATCAGCTCGCAAATGATGCGTAAAGTTGAAATCGAATCTGTCGGCGACAGCTCTTTCCTGCCGGGAGAAGTTGTTGATAAATTTGCATTCCGCCGGGAAAATGAACGGTTGTCAAAAAGTGTAAAAATCGCCAATATTGGTGATGCTAGCGAGCTGGCAGGCAATATTATGCAAAAAGAAGGAAAAATGACAACGCTTGAAAAAGGCGATGTTATAGATAAAAAACTGCTTGCGACCATTAATGAAAAAGTTGAGATGGTTGGAGGCACGCCGGCTAAAGGTAAAAAACCAAGACCTGCTATGGCTAAAACATTGCTGCTTGGAATAACCAAGGCCTCGCTGCGTTCGGAAAGCTTTATTTCCGCAGCGAGTTTCCAGGAAACAACCAAAGTCTTGACTGATGCGGCATTGTCTGGTAGAATAGACGAACTTTATGGTTTGAAAGAAAACGTTATACTTGGCCATCTGATTCCGGCTGGTACGGCATTTAAACCATATCTTGGAATAAAAGCGAAACATCTCGTTGAGGCACCGCTGCCGAAAGAGTTTGAGCAAATCGGCGAGGCCAGAGACGCAGAAGCAAGAGAAGACGCAGCAGTCAAGGAAGCGCTGGGAATTAATTAGAATTGTGTTTTATACCCTTCAGGGTAATAAATGTCCGCGAGTAAAATCGTAACTCGTTATTTTTAAGTTGCTTACCCGCGGACAAACGGGAAAATTCAATCGTGAACAGTATATTATTGATAATTGGCATTAGTTGGCTCGTTGAGTCAGTTAAAGGCCAGAAATTGGAACTAAAGTTATGCCTACTATAAATCAGTTAGTTAAGCGGCCAAGGTCGAAAACAAAAGGTGCCAAGCGTGTATCCGATATTAGCGGTTCACCACAGAAAAAAGGTGTTTGCCTGATTGTGCGAACTCAAACACCGAAAAAGCCGAACTCGGCTCTTAGAAAAATCGCTCGTGTTAGATTGACTAACGGAAAAGAAGTAACCGCCTATATACCAGGCGTTGACCATAACCTCCAGGAGCATAGCCAGGTTTGTATTCGCGGCGGACGTGTTCGAGACCTTCCCGGCGTACGCTATCATATCATCAGAGGCGCGCTCGACTGCGCGGGAGTTAGCGAAAGAAAACAGGGTAGAAGTAAATACGGAGCAAAAAAACAAAAATAATCCCGGCTACAAAACGTCGGCAGTAAATAAATATTGATGATGAAAATAAATATCGAAAAGTAATATTAAAAGCCAGTAGTAATGACAATAGGAAAAAAATAAATGGCAAAGAAATTTACAGCGTCAAGTCAGCAATTAAAACCAGACCCGGTGTTTAACAGTAAGCTGGTTTCCAAATTTGTTAATTGTTTAATGCTTGACGGCAAAAAAAGTGTTGCTCAAAAATTGTTTTATGGCGCGATGGACATTATATCCAAAGAGTTGCAACAAAAAGAGTCGCGACTAAAGCCGGCTGCCGAACCGCTTGAAGTCTTTGAGGCAGCTATTAATAATGTAAAGCCGCTGCTTGAAGTTCGCAGTAAAAGAGTCGGCGGGTCAAGCTATCAGGTTCCAATGCAGATAAATTCCAGCCGTCAGCAGGCACTCTCGTTTCGCTGGATACTGAATTCGGCAAGAGGCAAAAAGGGCAAGCCGATGGCTCAAAAACTGGCGACGGAATTTATGGATGCATATTGCAAAACAGGTAATGCAATGACAACAAGAGAAAACATCCACAAAATGGCGGAGGCGAATAAAGCGTTTGCTCATTTTGCATGGTAAGATTTTCCCGCATTAGTTTCAGGTAATTTTATGAACATATGCGGGTTTTTTTTATCCGCTGAAAACATTATCAAAATCGAAATTCTACAATCGCTGAAAAATGTGGCTGTTTCTGTTTTTAATTTTATATTTTCCAGGTAGGTTTTATTTTTATGAATAATTTACGCAATATAGGAATTATGGCTCACATTGATGCGGGCAAAACAACCGTCAGCGAACGTGTGCTTTATTATACCGGCAAAACATACAAAATGGGTGAAGTGCATGACGGTACTGCTGTTATGGATTTTATGGAAGAGGAACAAAAAAGAGGAATCACAATTGCTTCAGCTGTAACGAGGTGTCCGTGGAAAGGATTCGAAATCAATCTTATCGATACTCCAGGGCATATCGATTTTACCGCAGAAGTTGAAAGATCGCTTAGGG
>JAGLNB010000218.1 GCA_023139715.1 Planctomycetota bacterium
GCAAATCCATTTTGGCTTTGGCTACGTAAAATACGCCGGCCAATACGCCGACCATTATTACGCCAACGTGCCATTTCAAAACGCTGACAGCTGATTTTCTGTCGTAGGCAATGCGAGTAAAAATCATATCCTCCAAAATTATGCCTATCAAAATCGCAGCCGCCGGCATTAACGGCAATATGTAATGCTGACGTTTTCCGCCGCAGAGCGCAAGAAAAGCCATACCAATCACAAACCAGAACCACAAAAACTGCATTGGCTTTTGCCGCTTGCCCCACACTCTGAAAAAAGGAGCCGCCAAAGCCATCGGCAAAAAAGCCACCCACGGCAAAATGAATTGAAACATTATAGGAAAATAATAATAAAACGCTTTATCACCCGATGCGTAACTGCCGAAAAAACGAGCAACAAATTCACGCTGCCAAAGTGCTAAATCCCAATTCAATTTATGGGCAATTGCAAGCGGCCAGGGCAAAACAATAATCATAAAAATCAAACTGCCCCAAACCGGCAATAATTGCGGAATCTTTTTCCACAGCCGAAAAACAGCTACGTAAAAAAACAACGGAACAAAAACCAGCGGAATCGGAGCCGGCCCCTTGGCAAGATTCGCCCAAGCAAAGCCCGTCCAGAAAATCAGCATATAACAAATTTGGCGTTTGCGATTTGAAGTGTTAACAGCTGAATAGAAACTCAAAAAACACAACGTAATAAAAAATGTCAAAGCCATCTCAGCTCTTGCGTTGTGCGAGTAGCGAACATAGGCCAGGGACGTCAGCCATACGCCGGCAGAAATCGCTGCAATTCTAAGAGACAGCGAGCGACTTACAAAATACAAAATCGCAGCAACAGAAAGAATCGCAAAGAAAGCGCTTGGAAATCGAGCGGTAAGTTCGTTAACCCCGCCGGCTGCTTTGGAAATTAGAGCTACCAGCCAATAGGAAAGTGGAGTTTTATTAAGACGCGGCTGGTCATTACAGGTCGGCCAAACCCAATCGCCACTTTGCAGCATTTCACGAGCAGCCACCGAAACAAAACATTCGTGATTGCCGAGCGTTTTGGTTTTGAGCATCCACAATGCACTAACAGCTGAAAGAAGCAGTACAGCAAAAATTATTTTGTATTTTGCACTCAAATTCACGCTCAATTTTTCGCTGTCATTAATTTTATGATTTCATTAATATCGTTCGCAGCTTCAATCGGCGGATTACTAAATTCGCCCTGCTTTTCCTTATGGTAATTAACCGTTACGTTGGGGTCTTTCAATTCGTGGCCGGTTAGAACGCATGCAACTTTTTCGTCTGCACCAATCGTTCCGTCAGCTATTAGATATTTCAATCCAGCGAGCGTTGCAGCTGAAGCCGGCTCGCAGCCGAGGCCATATTTACCTATAACCGCTTTTGCGTCGCAGATTTCCTCATCGGTTACAGCTCGAACGATGCCGTTACAAATGTCGAGCGTTCGCAGACACTTTTTCAAATTAACAGGACGAGAAATCTCGATTGCCGACGCACAAGTATGCGGTGAAAATTTACGAGCCATCAAATCGGCATAATACTCATCAATGACTTCCTGATTAACCCTGCCACCATTCCAGTCGAGGCCTTTATTATTGACCAAATCCGTCAGAGTATCAGCTCCGGTTGCATTTATAATTGCAATTCTTGGGATTTTTTCAATCAGGCCAAGCTCTTTTAATTCGGCAAACGCCTTTCCAAATGCGCTGGAATTGCCGAGATTTCCGCCCGGCACAACAATCCAATCGGGAACCTGCCAATTGAACTGCTCGATAATTCGGTACATAATTGTTTTCTGGCCTTCAAGCCGAAATGGATTTAGCGAATTGAGCAAATACAAACCAAGCTGCCGACAAACGTCCTGAACCTGCCGCATACAATCATCGAAATCGCCGGCAATTTGAATTGTTTGAGCGCCGTAATCCATCGCCTGGCTTAATTTGCCAAATGCAATTCTGCCAGAGCCAATAAAAACCGTACTCTTCAAGCCGCAGCTGTGTGCATACAAAGCCATCGATGCGGATGTATTGCCGGTTGATGCGCACGCACAGGATTTTGCGCCGACCATTTTGGCGTGGCTAAAGGCAGCTGTCATTCCGTTGTCCTTGAATGAGCCGGATGGATTTAAGCCCTCGTACTGCAAATACAAACAGCCGTTTTTCATTTTGACATATTTTGCAACATTGTCGTTTTGCTGCAAAATTGTTTGGCCTTCGCCGATGCTGACTTTATGCTCGTCTTTGCAAAAACTGAGCAGTTCACGAAATCGCCACACGCCGGAAAAGTCCAGCCGATTATTTCTCATCGCCCAGCGTTTGGAAAAATCGCTAAGTTTGGAAGGCACTTCGATTTTGTCCCAATTGTAGCGAATATCGAGCAGTTCGCCGCATTCGGGACAGTTGAAGAACGCTTCGCTACAGGAAAATTCGGCAAGACAATCGGGATTAATACATTTTTGAAAAGCGGTGTCTGCTCTACTCATTCTACAAAATCCTTAAATCGCTTTATTTTCAAGGCCTGAATTTATTTTCCCGAGCAGTTGCGGCAATTCGCAGAGCTTGTCGATTTGCCAGGCACCTTTCGGTAATTTTTTGCCTTTATTTGTGTAAGCCGTTTTCAAAACCGGATGCATACCAGCTTTTAGTGCAGGCAAAATATCCTTATTCACCCTGTCGCCAACAAACATTATATTACTATTGGGGCAGCCGATTCTTTTGGCAGCCGCTGCAAAAATGCGAGAATGGGGCTTGCGAAACTTAAACTCGTAGGAGTACATCAACTCGTCAAAAAAATCCAATATGCCAAATTCGGCCAAATGCTTTTCCAGAGTACATTTGTTTATAAAAGTATTGGAAACTATGCCAAGCTTCAAGCCGGATTTTTTAAGAGCAGCGAGCGTTTGGACAATATCGGTTTCAACGCTTGCAATCTGCCGCAGCGGTTTATACCACTGCCAGGCCAAATCCTGCCATTGCCGCTCACTTAATTTTACGCATCTTCTTGCACCAATTTTTTTCAGCAGAGCCAAAACATCAAAATCCCTGTCGATTATATTGGAAAATATGTATCTGATTCTTAAGTGCAATAAACTGTACCTGCAATAACTTTTGAAACTGCCGACCTCCTGACTTATACTTTCGAGAAACTTATACGAAAGCTCAGCTCCTTTTTGCAAAAGCTCATTCGTATCCGCCCTGCCAAAATCAATCAGCGTTTCGCCAAGATCAAACAGTACCGCTTCGATTTTCGTATCAGCCATCCAGACATCCTGTAATTACTTTTTTCGCTTCGGCAACTCCTCAGCGAAAATCTCTTGAATCCATTGAAACATTTCATCATCCGAAATTGCCGATACGCGGTCAGCTGAATATTCAGTATCAATTTTATCTTTGATTTTCGTAACACGCGGGTCGTGCTTGGCTATTTCAATTTCATATCTCGCTTCTATCCAGTGCTTGATTCCAGCGGCACCTGTTTTATCCGTAATCGCTACGCCAACTGAACGATTCAACAATTTTTCAGTGTCGAAACAGTTGTATATTTCTTCATTTTTCAAAAGGCCGTCAGCGTGAATGCCAGCTCGTGTAACATTGAAATCTCTGCCAACCAGTGGATAGTTATTCGGAATATCAAAACCAAGTTCCCTGCGGGCATAATCGGCAAGCTCGGTTATTGCAGCATAATTAATTTTGTCGCTCATTCCCTTAATTTGTGCGTGCTCAACTACCATCGCTTCCAAAGGCGGATTTCCGGTTCGCTCACCAACGCCAAATATTGAGCCGTTAGCCGCACTACAGCCATAGAGCCAGGCCGTAGCCGCATCCACCTGAACTTTATGCAAATCATTATGACCGTGCCATTCAAGCCATTCGCTTGGCACACCGATTTCGCGAAGGCCGTTAATCAATTTCGGAATACTTCTTGGAACCGCAACGCCAGGCCAAGGCAGACCAAAGCCGAGCGTATCACAAAGTCGGATTTTGACCGGCTTATTATATTCTTTTGCCAGAGCCATCAGTTCAGCTGCAAACGGCAAAACAAAACCTTCGTAATCGGCTCGCGTTATATCTTCAAAATGGCATCTCGGAATAACGCCATTATCCAGAGCCGCTTTGGCAACATCAAGGTAGCCATTTAATGCCTGAAGACGTGTCTTTTTCAATTTCAAGAATATGTGGTAATCGCTTGCCGAAGTTAAGATTCCGGTTTCAGCTAATCCCATTTGCGAAACCAGCTTAAAGTCAGC
>JAGLNB010000219.1 GCA_023139715.1 Planctomycetota bacterium
ACGCGTTGATGAAACTTGAACTGCCAAGCGGAGTTGAAGTTGAAATTAAAGTATAATTATTAACTATTAATTCGGACTTCATTACCGTCTATTTATCAACGACTTGCAATTTCAACATACTGCTTTGAAGCCATAAAAGCGTTTGTATATATCAAATAATCAGTATCATGCAGATACTTTTACATTTTTATTATGCAGCATGGTCAAGCAGCTGCTCTTTCGGCAAGAAAATATTTAACCGTTTGAGTTTTTCGCTTGCGTTAGTGTCTCTGAAAATATCTTCTGTCAGTTCCAAGACATCAATTCCAGAAAATTCGCTCATGGTTTCAACTATTAACCAAAATATTTTTTGGAGTTTCTGTGCAAGGTTGTATTCCGCAATATTGGCCACGACTGATTCAAATATGCCATCAAAAGTGTTTTGACAACTAATTCTTTTGTGAAAAGACAATATGGTATATTGCACCAGAGATATTGTAGTATCAGCAACCTGTGTGTCGAAGCAGGTAGATCTTGATTGCCCCAAGCCCAGAAACTGCTTACATTCCCTAAAAAACACTTCGATAGCCCAACGTAACTGATATGCATCCATGAGTTTTTGAAAATTCAAACAAAGGTCTGTTGTAAGGAGAAGTTTCCACTTGGACGATCTTCCCATTTTTACAAAAAACAAATTGACCCTTATCTCGTCATATTCCACTGGAATCTTTATATATTTAGAATTATGCGAACGTGCGTTTACGGATTTACGTTCGTATTTGGTAAGCAATTCTATGGCGTTATAATATTTTCCATTAGCTACTAACTTGTATTTTACTGTTCCCATTCTTGCCATTGAAATAAGATGCATTTTTGTTTTTCTTCCAAGTGCCAAAACTGTTTTTACAAGTGATATATTACAAAACCAACTATCAGTCAAGACATAATCTGCAGTAAAGCCCCTTCTTACAGCACGTTTAAGCATGGCATTGAGACTGTCTGTTTTTTTCATATCTACTTCAATTGCCCTTTCCGCTCCGGGTGTGCAAGCTTGTCTTTGTTTTGAATATTGGTTTTTGTGCTTCTTTGCAGACAAACCATAATCTGGATACTTGGCCTGTGCTGTTTTTAGTTCTGCCTTCAGTATAGCAATCTCATTGTCAGCTTTTGCAAATATACCACTTGCTGTTGAAATTTTCTTTTTTGTATTGCCTCGCTTATTTTCCATGACTACAATCTTGCGTATGGCACTATTACTCTTTTTACCCTTGTTCTCCTTTTTTGTTTTCTTAAGAGCAGTATTGGTTTCTTCGTATTTTCTCTCCACTTTTTCAAGTTTCTTTTTTAGGACGGTTTGTCTCTTTTGTGCCTTTGCCAGTCTCTCTTTGGCTTTCTGCACTTGACTCCCCTTTTCTCTATGCAGCGAGAAATCTAACGGATAAAAGCTATCGCCGTCCCAATAACCAAGTACCAACAATTTGTAACCGAATATGAATTTGCCGCTTACGTGGTCGTGTACCCGGCTAATGAATTCTGTTTTTTCTCCGGTTTTAGGCAATAGGCTGTCATCTGCTATGAATGCCCTTAGCTTAGCCTTTTCAACAACGATGCTGTTCAATGGGGCAGACAATTTTTTAAACCGCAAGGTCGCAAGCCAAAGCAATGAGCGCCAATTAATCTTGACATTGTTCTTTAAATCGTAGTACACGTCTTTGCCGCAACCATTAGTTAAAGAATCCTCGAAACCATTTTTGACAAGTGAAGCAACCGAAGATACTTGATAGAAAGGCATTAGCACTAGTACCATGAGAATATCTGACACGTCTACACCACATCGCTTTATACTGTTAAAGAAACTCCCTACACGTTTAAGCTTAAAAATGTCCAATGTTTTAAATATACTATAAGCAAAATCTTCACTGCCGTGATCAATATCACTTAATTTGTTATTTTTGTCTTGTTGCGAAATCATTGTTTTATGTAATTGTAATTTTTGTTGTAACAAGCTTAAAATTAACAATTTATAATGTATTTCGCAACTTTTTCGTGCTCTTTTTTGATTTTATTTTACTGATTATCAGCAAAGTGTGAAGTCCGAATTAATAGTTAAGTTAACAATTATTTTGTTTGAAGTACCTTTCTTAATGGTGCAATCACCGCTTACAGTTGATATTTTCAGTATTTCTT
>JAGLNB010000022.1 GCA_023139715.1 Planctomycetota bacterium
CTCCTTGTAGTCGCCGCGGGCGTATGAGCCGAATAGGATTATCATTTCCGGCTCAATGAATGTGCGTATTTTTTCAACGAAGAGCGATAATTCGTCTTGTTTTAGCTGCGGCAGATGAGAAAGGTTCGTTTTCATATAATTATAATAATCCCCGATAACTGTACTGTTTACTTGCGCAACTTAAGGTGCTTACCTGCCTTAAGGCAGTCTTCATAAGTTAGCATTATGCCCGAAGATAAACGATGAGTAAAGAAGAAAGTTAGATTGCCGCGGCTGCTATCGCAACCTCGCAATAACAGAGAAACTGCCTCACGAAGCGGTAATAAGCGTCGCCATACAACTGAGAACTCTAACTAAGCCGGAATGGCTATGCGGATTTTACTGCTGGCCATTTACGACTTTTATTTCGCATTTTGGTATTGCTTTGAGAAATTTTGAGCCGTAATTTTTATTAACAATTCGATTGTCAAGAATTACGACAATGCCTTTGTCGGTTTTGCTTCTGATGAGCCGGCCAAAGCCCTGCTTGAATTTAATAATCGCAGCCGGCAGTTGATAATCCTTAAATGCGTTTCCACCTTTTTCTTTTATTTTTTCGAGTTTGCCTGCGAGCAGCGGCTTATCGGGCACGTCGAATGGCAGTCGAACTATAATCACATTTTCAAGTGCTTCTCCCGGCACATCCACACCCTGCCAAAAACTGTCGGTTCCAAAAAGCACACAATTATCAGCGCTTTTGAATGTGTCCAGCAGAGTGGTTCTATCGATTCCTGAGCCCTGCTGAAGTAAGCCGAAGTTATTATCATCAAGCCAGCCGGCAAGTTCGCCAGCTGCTTTTTTTAGCATTGCGTAGCTGGTAAAAAGCACAAAAGCTCTGCCATTTGTTTTGAGGACGTATTTTTTGATTGCTTCGCTGGCCGCTGCAACAAAATCTTTTTCATTTGGATTTGGCAAATCCTTTTCGATATAAATTTTGACCTGTTTTTGGTAATCGAAAGGCGAGCCAAGCCCGATTGTGTCAAACTCATCAAGACCGATTCTGCTGGTGAAAAAACTAAAACTTTCTCTGTCATTTCCGCCACCGCTGCTAAGCGTAGCACTTGTTAATACCACCGAATCCTGCTTACTGAAAAGGCATCTGCGAATATCTTCGCCGGAATCAACCGAGGCACTTTTCAGCCAGATTGTTTTTTTTGCAGCTCGCGTCATTTCGAGCCAGTAAATACAATCCGGCTTTTTTTGGATAAGGAAATCGTGTAAATCCTTTGACAGTTCTGCGCTTTGTTTCGCAAACCCGGCAATTTCCAATCTCTGGTCGTCATCTTCTATTTTGCCGGCCAATTTTATTAGTTCCTGTTCGAGCAGTTTGAAATAGCCGGACAAATTATCATCGACAAAATTTTTGCAGCATCTGCCGAGCGTTTCTTTTTCATTATCTTCGTACCATTTTTGCACATTTTTGAAAAAGATTTTTGATTCTTTGTTCAGCTTTTCAATTATTTCGACTGCTTTTTCAGCTTTTTTAAAGGCCAATAAACCCTTGTGCGTCCTTTTGTTGTACAGCCGATTGAGCAGAAGTGTGATTTTGTAATTGCTTATGCTCGTCCCGAAACGTTCAGCTGCTACGCTTTCGATATTATGTGCCTCGTCGATTATGACGCAATTGTAATCGGGCAGAACTGATGCTTTTTGCTGTTTTAGTGCAAGGTCACTAAAGAGCAATGCGTGATTTGCAATAATGACATTTGCTTTTTCGATTTTTCGTCTTGCTCGCCAATAAAAGCATTCGCGAGAAGCCGGGCATTTTTTGTTCTGGCAGTTTCCATTTTCGCTTTTTACTGCGTCCCAGATTTTACCAGCCGGCGTAAATGGCAAATCGCTAAGCGAGCCGTTTTTGGTTTTATCCGCCCAATCGCTTATCTCTTCAAGCTGCGAATTATCACTTTTGCCGCCGCTGCCATAACTATCACTGCCAAAAATTCCTTCAAACAATTCACTCTTTTTTCGCAGCGCAAAATTCAGCCGTCTTTTGCAGAGATAATTGCCTCTGCCCTTTGCCAACACAGCGGTAAATTCAAACGGAATAACTTTTGCGAGCAGCGGAATGTCTTTATTGATTAACTGTTCCTGCAATGTGATGGTAAAAGTGCTGATGATTACTTTTTTTTCCTGCAGACACGCCTGAACTATAGCCGGCAGAAGATAGGCAAAACTTTTTCCAACTCCTGTTCCAGCTTCAACTACGAGATGTTTTTTTGTTCGCAGAGCATTGTTGACCGCTTCGGCCATTTCCTGCTGTTGTGGCCGGTAGTCAAAATTCGGCATTAGCTTTGAGACGGCTCCGCCTTTGCCGAAAATTTCCTGCATATCTGAGCGTTCGCTAATTTCAGTCATTTTTATCAGCCGCTCAGAAACTAATTTTTTGAACTTCAGCTTCGATAGCTTCTTTAAGTACTTTTACAGCTGCCGATTCCGGCATTTGCTTGTAGGCGGCATTTATCACCTGTTTTGCGATTTCGGGTCTGTCGGCCTGAAAATAAACATAGCTGAGCAAAAACCGCAGTTCCGCTGCATCACTTTTTTTAACCCAGTGTTCAACATCAACTACCCTGCTTTCGAGTTGGTCTCTGTCGCCGAGCATAGCCGGAAGGTCTATTTCAAGTTTGGCGTATTCCGGGAATATTTCAATAGCCATCGACAAGAACAAGGCACTGCTGGCATATTCACCGGCTGCAAATAATGCGTGGCTTTTGCCGGCATAGGCAAGCGGGTCATCCGGTTTATACGCCAAAGCCACTGAATAAGCATCTGCAGCCCGGTAATACCTGCCCTGCTTTACGTAATTTTCCGCCAGCTTAATACTCTGATTAAATTTATCATCGGCATTCAAGGCAAAGCTGCTGTATTTAATTTTAACCTCATCAGATTCATTTTTGACATCCTGGTCATCTTCTTTTAGCTTATGTTTTTTACGCGTCAGACCGTCGCTGTCTTTTGCATTTTCTCTTAGCGTTTCAAGAGCGGTCGGCTCCTGCTCATATTTTTCCATTTGCGCTTTCATTTGTTCATAAACGCTGGGATATTGACCCTGATTTTGCTGCTGCTCGGCCGTTTTTTCTGTCGCTTTTTCCAACATCATTTTATCGAGTTTATCTCTCGAATACAGCGGTAATTGGTCTTCATTTCCCGAAAGGATTTCATTTGTTGCATCTTCATTTTCTCTGTCTTGTTTGGCCTGCTTGACCTGCTTGACCTGTTCGCTATCTGCAGCATCTTCTTCGGCTTCTTCAACTTCCCATTTGTTTTTAATTTCTTTTTCCCGCCCAGCGTCCTCATCTTCGCTCATCTGATTTTGTTTTTCTGCTTCGACTAAAGTGGTTTTTGAATATTTTTTAATTTCCTCAAAGAGCAGTTTTTCCAATTCCTTTGTATCGATTGCCATTGGCCGGGTTTGATAGTCTCGAATTAGCGGCTGATATTTCGGCTGACCGGCAAACAGATATTGATTTCCAGATGGCTTTACAAATTGCGACTGCGTTGCCGGCATTGCCTTTGTTACAGTGGTTGCAGGCGAGTGATACGGCTGATATTTCCCTGTGTATGCTACGCTACTTCCTGTGGCAGTTGAATACCTCATAAATGAATCGAGCGAAGAAGTGGAAGTCTTTGCTGCAAAATCTGAAGTTGACTTATAAGGCACAATTCCACGAAAGTGTTTTCCGCCAGCCACATTGCCCGTGATTACATCGTTGATTGTACTGTCCATTGGATTTTGGCTTCTGACAAGCCCGCTTTTTGAGCTGCTGACAGGCGTTGTACCAGAACCCACCGCATCATCCAATGCAAAGCTGTTTTGGACAAATCCAAACGTTAATATGCAAAGAATAGTAATAATTGTAATACTAAATTTTTTCGATTCCATATTAAACCTCGTACAGAAAAACTAAAAGTTTAAAGCTAAAAGCTAAAAACCATAGTTTAAAACTCAAAACTAAAAAAGGATAATTCGCGACTTTTTTTGTCTTCAACTTTAAATTTTAAATTATGATTTTACACTTTGCACTTTAAATTTTAAACTTTTCTACTTCAGATTTAGGATTTAGGATTTTCAATATTATATCTTGGCTTTTCAGCCCACTTTAATTTTGTCGAAAGCGTATCCCATTGGCTTCTTTTCGGGCTGTTCACAATTAGAAAGCTGTGTTTTTCTTTTTCGATTTTGACAACATCGCCAACTTTCAATTTATATGAAATCTGGCCATCAATCGAAAGCGTTGTTCCCTCGTTGACGCTGACTGGCATAATTTCCACTTTGCAGCTATCGCTTATTACTATTGGCCGAAAGCTTAATGAATGCGGACAAATCGGCGTAACGGTCATAGCTTTTATTTTACCTTCAAGAATCGGGCCACCAGCAGAAAGATTATAAGCGGTTGAACCCGTTGGCGTAGAAATTATTATTCCATCACTTACGCAATCGGTCAGCGGCTGTGCGTCAAGTTTTATTTTCAGTTCAATCGTTCTAAACGGCTGACCAGCTGTAATGAAGACATCGTTTATTGCAGTTGAGCTGAATTTTTCTTTGCCGTTTTTTGTAACGCTGCATTTGAGCATAATTCGCTCTTCAGCCGGCTCAACTTTTGCCATTATATTTTCGAAATCTTCTTTTAGTTCATCAATGCTGAATTCAGCGAGAAAGCCGAGCTTTCCGAGATTGACTCCGATTATAGGCACATTTTTTCCAGCCAGCCCTCTTGCCACCGCGAGAATACTTCCATCACCGCCAAAGACCACTGCGAAATCGCTTTTGTCCACAACGCCGCCACTCTGACATTTTTGGATTTGCTTGATTCTAATTATTTCCGCTTTTGTTTTTGCGAACCGGCCAAAGTTGGCAATGGCTTTTTCAACTTGCGGCTTATTTTCATCGCCGAATATAATCAATCTTGGCTTTTTTATTTTCAAACTTTTCACACTTTCAAACTTTTCTTTTGTTTAATCACTGATTACACAGATTTCACTGATTAAAAGACAAAAAAACTAGCCACAGAGGACACAGAGATTTTTATAACATAAAATTAACCACGGATTTCACGGATTAACACGGATTTTTGGTATTATTTTTTCAGCGTAATCTGCGAAATCTGCGTCTAATCCTTTAATTCTAAATTCTACATTCTTTATTGTTTTTTGACGCTGATTGCGCTGTTTTTTTTGGTCATTGCGAGCAAAGCGAAGCAATCTCACGCTTTCACACGTTCGCACTCTTTACACTTTCATACTTTTTACTGTTTCTATTATTTTATCGGCATTTACGCCTATTGTATCCAGTTGAGCTTTTCTCGAATCTTGTTTTACAAACCTCTTTGGCGCTGCGAGAATAGTGATTTTGCCGGTTTTTTGGCCGAATTCAATTTTTTCCGCTGCTTCTTCGAGAACAGCCGAGCCAAAACCAGCTGAAACCTGATGGTCTTCAATAGTTATTATATGTTTGCCAGCGGCCAAAAGTTCGATAATTTTTTCATCGACAGGGGCAGCAAATCTTGCATTGATTACATCGATTTGGATATTTTCTTTTTCGAGTTCTTCCGCAGCCACCAAAACTTCGGCCAGCATACATCCGTAACTAACGACTGCTATTTTTGAATCTGGACTGCTTTTTACCACAACGCTTTTTCCCATTTCAAACGGTTCGAGCAAGCTGACGTTTTTATCGAAATCACCATTTGGCACAGCGTCTTTCGGATAGCGAATACACACACAGCTTTTTTGCTCAACGGCAAATTCCAATGCGAGCTGCATTTCTTTTTCGCTTGCCGGAGCAATAAGCGTAACATTTGGCAGCATTCGCAGAAAGCCAATATCGAGCATTCCGTGATGCGTCGGCCCGTCGGAGCCAACCAGGCCGGCTCTGTCGATGCAGAAAACAACCGGCAGATTCTGCAATGAAACTTCCTGAAATATCTGGTCGAAACTTCTTTGCAAAAACGTTGAATAAATACAAACTATCGGCCTTAGTCCGACTTTGGCCATTCCTGCTGCAATATCAACTGCCGCACTTTCAGCAATTCCAACATCGAAAAATCTTTTTGGGAATTTTTCTCTGAATTTTTCCAGCCCTGTCCCGTCGCACATAGCTGACGAGATTGCCACTATTTTTTCATTTTTTTCTGCCAGTTCAACGAGATGCTCACCAAAAACCTGCGTAAAACTTTTCTGCGTTTTAGCCGCATCGCTTTTTATGCTTTCGCCGTTTATTTTGAATGGGCCAGTCGAATGAAATCTTCTTCCATCTTCTTCTGCCGGTGAAAAGCCCTTGCCCTTTTTCGTATAAACGTGCAGAATTGCCGGCCGATTCAACTGGCCGATTTCCTCAAATAGCTGCTTTAACGAATCTATATCGTGGCCATCCACCGGGCCAAAATACGGAATATTCAAACTCTCAAACATTTGGCTGGCCGGCAGAGCCATTCGCACAGTTTTTTTCAGCCGCTCAATAATTTCTTCAACGGTTTTGCCAATGACCGGCGTATGTTCGAGAATGTTATTACAGGTGTTTCGCAAATCTTCGTAGGTTTGGCTTAGCCGAATTTTTGAAAAGTATTTAGCCATCGCTCCTACCGTCTGGTCGATTGCCATTGAATTATCGTTTAGCACGATGAGCAATTGTCGTTTTACCAGGCCGAGATTATTGAGTGCTTCAAATGAGATGCCGTTTACAATACTCGCATCTCCGACCACCGCCACCACCTTATTCGTATTGCGTTGGTTGTTCGCTTCGCGCATTTGTTCGCCCAGTGCCATTCCGACCGCTGTTGCGATTGACGTTCCTGCGTGGCCGACGGAGAACTGGTCGTAATCGCTTTCATCCGGGTTTGGAAAGCCGCTGATTCCGCCTGCCTGTCTCAATTTTGCAAACCGTTCTTTTCTGCCGGTCAGGATTTTATGCACGTAGCACTGATGGCCAACGTCCCAGAGCAGTTTATCTTTTTTGAAATCGAATACGCTATGCATTGCCAGCGTCAGTTCCAGCACGCCGAGACTGCTTGCGAGATGGCCGCCTGTTTTGCCTACAGAGACCAGCATAAACTGGCGGATTT
>JAGLNB010000220.1 GCA_023139715.1 Planctomycetota bacterium
TTAGTTCCAGCAGTGGCCAGCTTTTGTTCAAATCAGCAATGTCCACAATTCGGCTGATAAGTTCAAGGCGTTTGTTTTCAGAAAACTTATTTTCAAAATCAGCCATCGCAACGGAAAGCGGAATACTGTTTATTTTGTTGTTATATTTTTCGAGTATTTTTTTGTCAGGATTATTCCTTGCCCAGGCCATAAAACTTCGCAGATTCCAGATGCGATTATTTATATTCACAATTCTTTTTTTAATTTTTTCCGGTTCAACGCCGAATTGTGAGCAGGTGTTAATTATGTGCTGCAAATTTTCAAAGTCGGTTTGCACATCATCGCCTGCGGTAAGCCGAGATTTTCTGATTCGCTCATCCAGAACCGAACTTAGCTCGTAATTTATGCACAGCTTAAATTGCGGCCTGTCAATGGCGAGCACACAGCCGTTTCGGTCGAGAATTTTACCTCTGATAGTTTTTAGCTGAAGCGATTTGCAACGCTGAAGTTTTAATTTGGTAATTTCATCATTGTAAAATGAACTACTGAGCAGTTGCAGCCAAACCAAGCGAAGCAGACAAATCGACAGCATTGCCAGGCTTATGATTACGAAAATTTTTATCCGTTTTTTATTCTTCATTGTTCACCTGTCCGTCGTAGCTTTAGCGAAGACGGATAGTTAATTGTTTATAGTTTATAAAAAAACAGCAGATACGAATAATAAGCTACTAACAACCTTTACCTTTTTGGCTTTTTTATACGCATCCACCAGCTCAATGGCAAGAACAAAAACGGTCCCAGCAGAGCTGAATAAAGAGATGAGCCGAAAATAATGGTGTATGCGTTTGGTGCGGAGGAAGATTTGAGCAGCGTTAAAAAATGGCAGAGAATTCCGGCAAGAAATGAAATGATAAATATGGCAACTGCCTGATGCGGCATTTTTCTGATTGCAATAATGCGGTGCAGATTGGCAAGAGCTACGCCCAAAAGGCCAAAACTTAACATTTGAGTGCCCATCGTTGAGCCGATTAAGTCAGCTGCAAAGCCAATCGTAAAAGAAGTTATAATAGCATCGCGGCTTGTGCAGGAAATAGCGAAAAAAACCATCAGGATTAAAAGCAAATCCGGCTTGATACCCCATTTTGTTACGGCAAAAAGATTCAGCAGTCCGGCCTGTAAAATCGTGGCAAGGCAAATAAGAACTGCAAACCGAATCCATCGCATTTTTTGTGTTCCTGTTTTCTAATTTTTCTGTGGATTCATTACAAGTATTGCCACACTGTTTAATTTGTCGATTTGGCAAACCGGCTCAACAGTAATGTCCCAGAGCAGGGGGTTTTGGGAATCTTTTTTGCACTGACTGATGGTGCCGACAATCATTGGCGCATCTATTATTCCCGGCTGTTTGTCAATGTAAACAGCATCACCTTTTTTCACTTCGTGAGTCGTCATTAGCAGATTTATCATAGCTGAATTATTGCCGCTGCCCTGCATTATGCGGCTCGTTTGAGCTATTTGTACCGGTATTTTGGAATTGTAATCCGTAGTCAATTTGACTTCGGCAGTGCGGGATGAAACATTTGATACAATGCCTATTACGCTGTTGTCGGCGAGGACGAATTGGCCGGATTTTATTTTGTCTATTTGGCCGCGATTAATTGTAAGTTCGCTTTCAAGGCCGCCGGTTGAAGCGGTAATAATATCAGCGAGAACAAAACTGGCTCCTTCAAGAACAAATCTGCTGCGAAGGCCGCTGAGTTGTTCATTCTTTTTGTGCTCCTGCTCGAGAAGCTGCGTTAGATTTGCAATGTGATTTTGAAGTTTGTTATATTCTCTGCGGCTGACAATGTCGGTCAGCGGCTGCTGAATATTCGATGCAAGAGAGATATTTCTGCCAATACTAAGTGGCAGGCGGAAAATATGAGTAAAAGCTGATTGAAATTTGCCGGTCAATTGCTGCGGGGCAAAAAGGAAAATCAGTCCAGCCAACAGGAACCAGACGAAGAGCATCTTTGCTGAGATTTTGGTTTGCTTCCATGCCATAATTCGTATCTCGCCTGCCCGTCGTAGCCCTCTTATTTGCTGAAGCTTCGTAGAACAGGTTAGCGAAGACGGGTGTCTCGTGAAGCATATCCTGTTTATTTGTTTTTCGCTTCACGCCTGGCGTTCCACGAATTACTCCCATCCATATTCGCTGTGGTCCATCGTATCTTTCCACAGTTCCAGATTTTCAAGATATACACTTGTCCCCAGAGCTACAGAGCTTAGCGGGTCTTCAACTCTTTCAACTTTTAAGCCGGTTGCGTTGGAGAGCACAGCATCCATTCCACGCAG
>JAGLNB010000221.1 GCA_023139715.1 Planctomycetota bacterium
TGGCTACAAACCGATGGTGGATTTTAAGCAGGGCCTCGAAAAAGCCATCGACTGGTACCGCAATAATCTGCTTTAGGCGATACTGATTGCTGATTGTTTTTGCAGAGCTACACAGTACTATTGCATATACCCTATCATAAAAATAAGGGGATAGGTAACTGTGGTTATATACAATAAGCGTTATACTGAAAAAGTGTTTAGCAGATATATTCTGCTTAGTATAATTTTTCTGTTCGCCGTTTGTTGTCTCAGTAATTTCTCTATTGCTGTTGAAGGCGGTTGCGGCTTTGTTTCCAAAGAAGGCATAGCCAACGGTTGGTGTTTTGAAACAGACAGGACACAAGTCAGAGTTACTGCTGTGATGGATAATATTTTTCGCATAACGGCTGTTCCTATAGGTTCGGCTTTGCCCGGCGAAAACAGTACTTTTATCGCACCGGTTACTCAGCCGGCTTTTTCCTCGTGCAACGAAAGAGCAGGACGAGATGTTCAAGCTGTTAAAAAAGGCCTACATCGATGCCCGCTATAAAAAGGAATACAAGATTACAAAGAAGCAATTGGAGTATTTAGCGGCGAGAGTGAAGAAACTTCAGAAGTTAACAAGAACAGTTTGCAGGGAGAAAATAGAGAGTTTTGGGTAACACTTGTATTGTTTCCTCAGAAGTTGAAAGTCTATAAGTCTTCTCGCCCCAGAACTGAATTTATGAATTCAACCGTATTATCATATATCGCTTGAATATACTCCGGCCAATTTTCATAAGAACTTTTGAATAAGCTTTCGAAAGCTGCACTATACAATTGAGGCGATACAGGGCCATCAACTTTAAAATTCGCTTTATGGGGAAGTACCCAATTGAAAACCCACAATTTTTCTTTTCTTATTTTACATTCATATTTAACTGGGATGATCCTTTGCTCAATCACCGACGTAGCAAAAGATTTAATAGGATTTTTGTAATAACGCTCAGCTACTTCATCATCAACTATAATCCCAGACCATTGAGCGCTTTGGCCTAATTCGTATGCCCTAATTAAAGTGGGGCCACAAAAAAGGTTTTTCTCAAAGTTGCATTTGAAAGCACCATATGAAATTCCTCCCCTGAGGGGAACACATCGATGCAACGACTTTGCAAAAAAATGAGCGATTGCAATTAAAATGCGATGTAAATCTTCAACGGTATTTTCCATAGTAAATATGAGGACGCTATCAGAAAAATTAGTTGCCATTATACGATCATTGTTAGACTTAATAATTATTTGGTTGGGAGTCTTAACAAACAGGTTTAAACTATCCTCCATCGAAACACGTAAATCCTCTAAAGCTCCCCAAGCCTCATCAATATCTCTTTTGGTAGCTTCTTTGAACCCAAGCATATCAAAAAAAGCAACGTACCTCATATTTGAAGTGTCTTTATTCATCCACTGCACACCCTATGGAAAACTGCGTTCATTGTCAAAGAAAACATTGAATTAACGTCGCGAATTCGTATAATTACAACACAAAAGATTGGGTACTCCTTCGTCCCTTAGGGGCTACTTGGCAGCAAGCTATGGAGGACAGGTGAGTCCTTCGACTGGCTCAGGATAAATATTGAAGAAGCAACGGGGACTTTTTATACAGAAAGGAACAAAACAGATGAGTTGGTTTTCTAAGCTTTTCGGTGGGCCTAAACAATCCTCTGATGCTAGACGACAAGAGGAGCCACAGAAGTTTCCCGCATGGCTACAACAACAAAGCGATGATATCTCAATTCAGGATGCTCTCGACAAATACATCGACACATATATACCTGTTGAACAAATCGATGATGTGCCAAAGGATTTGGCAAAACAAAGAGTAGAAATTGCTTTGCTTGAACAACTTGCCACAAAGTATGGTGAGTCCGTATCTCCGGAATTCAACGACTTACTTTTCCATAAGAAGATTGCGCTTCAGATGGGTGAGGACGGTTTCCAGATGAAATGTAAATCTCAAAAAGCCATTCGAGAAGCGATGCGTCGTGCAAATTCGTCAAATCAACCTCCCAATAGCATAGCATAAAAGTCAACTGATTTCGTGGCTAAGGTCTGCACAAAAGCAGGAGTTGGAAGTTGTCCGGCCATATTTCGTTTTTCGAGGCACGTGTCCCGGGCCACGAGATACAATTTACTAAAGCTGCTGTTTTAGCTTTTCTGCATCTTTTATAAGTTCTTGCCTTTGTGGCTCTTTTACAGGAGCCAGTTCAAACGTCCATTCGTAAGAATCAACAATTCTTCTCGGATTCAATACGCTGGCAAAAAAATCAAATGGGAATTTATCGTACCATGGGGCTTTAAGCTGTCGATGTGTTTGCAGTGTTTCATAACCCTGTTTTTGAATTCTTACGCCGTAATCGCCATACCACTCAAACGAAACTGTAACAGGAGATGTTCCTATCTCTTCATCGTTTAATATTACCAACGCCTCTTGTGGATTTGTATTGATTGTTAATTTTCGCTCAACACAGCCGCCAAGCACTAAAGCAATCAAGCCAAAAGTTATTAAGACAGACAGATTGTATTTTCCCATAGCCAATTTCCTTAAAAGATTTACAGCGAACATTATAAGCAACAAGGCAAACAGGCGAAAGCGTAAAGTTTGTTTTTATAGCAGATGAATTTATTCGGGCTGCTGATAGTAGGCGGGGTCTGTTTCGAGCCAATTACTGACAAATGCGGCGAAATCCAGCATATTTGTAATGCCGTCTTCAATTAAGTCTGTTTCATCATTTTCTGTTAGCCATTGGTAAGCGAGTGTGGTTAGGTCTTCATAATCGACTATGTAATCAGCTGGTAAAAAATCACCAGAAATTAAAGGATAAAGCTCAAAGGCCAATCCATAACTAGCAGTTTCACCATTGTCTGAATTGTTTACCACTTTTATTGTGTAATTGCCGCTTTCATCGAGCAGGATATCGCATTTTTCAAGATTGTTATTGGGGTCAAGCCCATTATTTTCCTCACTGAAGATAGCAATGTTTGGCTCGTTTGGCTGATATACTTCCAAGTCAAGGTTAGCCAAATACGCATCCAGTTCGCCAGCATCTATTTTGCCGTTTGGCGGCTTACTCTCTGTCCATTCTATTCGGCGGTTCCAGTTGAGCGTAGCTATCAGCCGGCAATTGCTTTGCGCGCTTATTGTATAAATGTGTTCGCTATTTGGCTCGACAGTCCCGAATGCCCAGCCCTTTTGCTCTGCTGTGTTTACGTCCGGTGTAATTTGGTTTGCGTCGAGTAGTTCGTGCGCTCTTAGGCAATTTATTCTGCCGTAGCCGCGTTGCGGATGCCATGTGTTATTCGGGTCAGCCGGATTTGTCTGACTGCCGGATTTGTCGAGGATGTTTGGAAAGGCAGAGTTAATTATGACCGCTTTTATGACTTCGTTTTTATTATCGTTTGGCTCAATTGTGGTATCTGCCAAGCTAAGCAGAAGAGCCGCTATTCCTGCTGTATGCGGCGTTGAGAGACTGGTAGCTCCATCAGCAGCTGTCCATTCGTACCAGCTTGTATCGCTGCCGCCGCTTGGCATCGTCTGATTTTGTGATGGGGCAACGATATCCGGCTTTCGCCTGCCGTCAGCTGTTGGCCCGGAACCGCTTGAACTGCCGACTTTTAGATAAATATCTGGCTCGGTTACTATAAGTCCTCCGGTAGTTATGCCGTTATATCCATCGCCGAATATATCGACCTGCGAGCCGCTGTTGCCGGCTGGAATTGCAAATATGGCATTATGTGCATAAGCGTAGTAATCGTAAATTATCGTCCATTGCGTCTGGCCATCGCCTTCTGCACCGAGTGATGCACCGGTTGCGACAACTCTGCAATCGTCATTTATTACAAGCTGTTCAAGTGCGTTACTGAGGTAGCTGTAGTAAACATTGTTATTGTCATCAGCTATTCTTGCACTGTAAATATCCGATTCTGGCGCAACGCCGATATCATTTGGATTTGATGATATACCGCCTCTGCTTGCGATGATTCCGGCAACCCACGTATCATGGCTTGTAACCGTAATGCCTTCGCCGCTGAAATCATAGCTGAATGCGTGTGATACGCCGTTGACATCCTTGAATGCCTCGTGAGTAGTTCTTGTATTCCTCGATGATATTAATCCGACATTGACATCCTGGCCGGCAAAGCCAAGTTCGTGGACAGCTTGTGCATTTGAGCCGTCAGAATCTGTTGATTCAGTTAGACCATAGCTGCTCTGCGGCGACAAAGCCGCGACAGCGATTATACAAAATATCAGTGCGCAAAAATATCTTTGCACATTACCCTCCATCTACAAAATTACTATAGAACACCATTATAACATATTGTAAGTCAACTTTTTTGCGGAAAAAGTTGTCAGCTTAAATATTTGATTGGTTTTGGTTTTTTCAGTGGCTAAATCGCCTGATTATAGGGCTTTTGGCTAAAAAAACAGCAAGTCAAAATCGTTGACAGCGGCACTGTTCAAAGGTAAGGTATTGAAAAATCAGATTTTATTTTTTTAGTGGTGCTTTTTATGAAAATTTTACTTAGCTGGCTGAATGATTACATTACAACAGGTCTTACTGCCGAAGAGATTGCCGATACTCTCAGCGATTTGGGTTTTCCCTGCGAATCGATAGAGCATATTGGTGATGGTGATGCAGTTATTGACATTGAAATAACGAGCAATCGTGGCGATTGTCTTGGATACATCGGCGTTGCTCGTGAATTGTCAACTGTAACCAATGCCAAGCTGAAAATGCCAGAGGTCAACTTGGATGAGTCTTCAAAAACTGCATCTGAATTTATAACTGTCGAAATAAACCAGCCGGATTTATGTAATCGCTACACAGCGAGAATTATCGAAGGCGTAAAAATTGCTCCTTCTCCGGACTGGCTGCGAAATCGTTTGGAAACAGTTGGTATGCGAAGCGTTAATAATGTGGTTGATACGACAAATTATGTGATGCTTGAGACCGGCCAGCCGCCGCACGCATTTGATTTTGCAAAAATAAATGAAGGAAAAATAATAGTTAGAAAAGCTGAAGCTGGTGAGAAATTGACAAGCATTGATGGAAGTCAGTGCAAGCTTGAGCCGGATATGTTAATTATCGCTGATGCCAAATGTCCCGTAGCGATAGCTGGTGTTATGGGCGGAGCCGAGACGGAAGTTGGCGAATCTACAACTACTGTTCTTCTTGAAGATGCTCATTTTCAGCCGCTCAGCGTTCGCACAACAAGCCGCAAACTTTGCCTTGCTTCGGATGCTTCATTTAGATTTGAACGAACGGTTGATGTTGAGATGATAGATTTTGCTTCGCAGCGGACGGCTCAATTAATTACGCAGGTGGCCGGCGGCAAAGTGGCCGGAGGCGTAGTTGATATTTATCCCAAAAAACCAGAGCAAAAAAAAGTAACACTTCGCATTTCGCGTTTGAACAAATTGCTTGGCATTGAAATTGCTGCGTCAGATGCGATGAAAATTTTATCCGATTTGGGTTTTGCTCCGCAGCTTAAAGATGATTTAGTAACGTGTGTTGCTGCAAGCTGGCGAAGCGATGTTTATCGCGAAGTTGATTTGATTGAGGAAGTTGCACGGGTTTGGGGCTATTGCAAAGTGCCAAGCAAAAGCAAAATCGAAATTGAGGTAGTTGCTGTAAATGCTCATCAGAAATTAGTTGAATCAATAGGCAAATATCTTGCCAGTGGCGGTTTTTATGAAACGGTTAATGTGAGTTTTGTTGACAAAACCACAGCTGAACTTTTTACGAAAAATGATGTTGATGGGCATTTATGTGTAAAAGATGTTTCTCGTAAAAGTGCAAACCTGCTTCGCCAAACCTTGATTAGTTCTTTGCTTGGTGTTTTTAAAACCAATATAAATGCAGGCAATCAGCCGTGCAGAATATTTGAGATTGCAGATACGTTTATTAAGTCAGTGGCTGCAAAATCGGGTAGTAAATTTATTGAGAAAACCCAGCTTGCTCTTGTTTGTGATAGTGATTTTAGATTTCTAAGCGGAGTTGTTGAGGGTTTAATAAAAGATGTTGCAGGCGACGTGGAAATTATTTTCAGGCCTGTCGATTTGATATGGGCACAAGCTGGAGCTGAAATTTTAATCAATGGAGATGTGATTGGCACGGCCGGCGTTGTAAATGAAACGGTGATAGATAAATTCGACTTAAAAACTACCAAGCCCTGTGCTGCTGAATTGGACTTTGCAAAACTAATGTCCTTGCAATGTGGCGCAGCGAAGATTAAACCAATCCCTCGTTTTCCTGCAATTGAGCGGGACCTGTCGATTATTGTTGATGAAGAAATTTGCTGGGCAGATATTGCTTTGGCGGCAAATCAAGCGGCAAGTTCGCAATTAGAGGATATTGGGTTTATTGGAATCTATCGCGGCAAAGGCATTGAAGCGAGCAAAAAGAGCGTTACGCTTTCTCTGCGTTTTAGAGATGAAGATGGTACGCTAACTCACGAAGTGGTTGACGGTTTTGAATCTGCAATAGTTGATAGTTTGGCCAAATCTGTTGCAGCGGTGATTCGCACAGTTTAGCACTAAGAACAGATTTGTTTTTTATCACAATTTTTTCTGTCGGTTATTTCTGATTTATATTTAGCCGGTTAAGAAATCGACAGCTTTGGTAATATCTTCTTCGGTTGAAATCAGAAAAATTTCATCACCTTCGTTTATGATTTCATTTCCTCTTGGAATCGCAAATTCTTCACTTTTGGGATTATAGATGCCAACGAAAGTACAAGTGTCGGGGAATCTGCGATTATCCGTAATATCTTTTATATTTTTGTCTGCATTTTTAGCGTTTTCTGGAATAGTTACTATGAAAATACTTGCTTTTCCATTGCCGATAGTTGCTATTCTGCGAAGTTTTGGGTTTTCGATTTCCACCATCATCTGGTTTACCATCAGGTCAGTTACTCGCACAATTTTTTGTACGCCAGCTACTTTGTACGCATTTTCGTAAGCTGGGTTTCTCATTCTAACTATAATTTGTGGTACGTTATAACTTTTAGCGAGGATTGCACAAGCCAGATTGTCAGCATCGTTAGCGGTGGCGGCTACTACCACGTCAGCTTTTTCAGCGCCGGCTTCTTTTAATACTTCAATTTGAGACGCACTGCCGTTTATTACAATTGCTCCGGTTTCCGCATAAACTTTATCACAAACAGATTTATTGCCATCAATGAGTACCACATCGTGTTTATTTTCGATTAGCTCGTGTGCTAATTCTCCGCCGACCATTCCGCCCCCGCCGATTACGATATACATATTTTGTTACCTCCAACATTTATTTTTAATTTCAAATTAAAAATAAGAAACTCAAAATTATTTATCTCCACGCTTTTCCTGAGAATAGGAGTAATACCGGCAGAATTTCAAGTCGTCCTGCCAGCATTCCGAATATATAGGTTATTTTTACTACCGGATGAATTTCTATCATTTCCTGCACGGATATGTAACATGGGCCAATATTTCCCATTGCCGAAAACATTCCTGACAGTGATTGCCAGCCGTTGTGATTTGAAAACATAGCTGTAATTGCGCCACCGACAAGAAGGAAAACCATCCAACTAAAGAAAAGGGCAGCAACTCGGCGTATTTCATTTTCGGATACTATTTTTTTATCTATGATTAGTTCTGATGATGCTTTTTCGGAAACTCTCAATCTAAAAATTTCTCTAAACATCAGCCGATTCAGTATTGCGGTTCGCAAGACCTTGAATCCACCGCCGGTTGAACCAACACATCCGCCTATAACCATCATAACAAGGAACAATTGTTTAGAGGTTGCTCCGAAGAAATTCGAACCGATGTCCTTTGTCCCAAATCCGGTTGTTGTAAGAACGCTCATAACCTGGAATATGCTGTATCGAAATGAACGTTCAAGTTCGCCGAAACTGATAGCTATTCCATTTTTGAAAAGCGCACCAATTGCACCTGATTGCCTTAGGTGGTCGATAATTATTATAGCTGTAAAGCCGGCTATAATTCGCCAGAAATATCTTATTTCAATGTTGTCCCAAAGTGCTTTGAAATCTTTTGTGAGAATGCGGTAATGGATGAGGAAATTTATTCCGCCGAGCATCATAATAAATGTGAGCGAATATTCTATCAGTTTGTAGTTTACGTGTCCTGTTAGTCGATAGAATTCTATACTGCTGTCGTGGGTTGAAAATCCGCCAGTTGACAGGGCGGTAAGTGCGTGGCAGACGGCATCGAATAGTGGCATTTTTTCGACAAATAAAATCGCTGCTGCCAGTAGTGTGAAAAGCGAATATATTCCCCATAATATTTTTAATGTGTTGAACAGTCCGGGAGCTGGCCTGCCCGATGAAATTTTGTGGCTTTCAGCTCCGAATATATGGTGAGCTCCGCCGCAGCGAAAAGTGATTGCAAGAAAGAATGAAAGTATTCCGATTCCGCCGAGCCATTGCGTAAGTGCTCGCCAGAATAAAATGCTTCTCGGCATATTGTCAAGTCCGCAATAGGCCGTAATGCCTGTTGTGGTAAATCCGCTCATTGCTTCGAAATATGCGTTAAGGTAGCCGGACTTTATTCCAATGACAAACGGCAGGGCACCAATAGCTGAAACAAATATCCAGCTCAAAGCGCACATGAGCATAGAGCTTGTTGTGTCGAGTGTTTTTGGTTTGCATTTGATTTGCAAAACGATTCCGCATAAAAATGAAACCGCAGCTGGAACGATAAAGGCCACAACTGTCAGCCAGCCGTCACCCATTTTGCCCCAGTAGATAAAAACGACCACCAGCGGTAATAGAAGAATTACACCAAGTATTTTTAGAAGACTTGCAACAAAACCGAATATGCAACTGACACGTTGAAATCTGTTTCTCACCAAGCACTCCGTAGCTTATGTGGTTTTTCAATCGACACGGTTATTATAGTATTAGCAGTTGTTATTTCAAACTATTTAACGGTTATTTATTGAAAGAAATTTCGCCTGATTTTATGCTGAAGAAAACCAGTCGAAAAGCCGAAATATTGTTAGCAAAGTTAGTGATAAATTACTACGGAGTATTTTGGCATATCGGTAAAAATTGCTGGTAGTGTATTGACTTTCGCTTTTGAATTTGGTATAAATGATGTTGCACGGCTATGCCCTGCTGTGTTGGCGTGGTAAGTTTGATTTGAAAAAACCGATACCCTTATTCGGGGAAATCAGACCTCGCTGGATCGCAAATGCCTACTCGATAGGACTTGCGGACATGAGCAACGGTTGCCCACTTGGAAATAAAGGGTTTTCTTCAAATGCTTTCCTGCCGCATTTGCGGAGCATAAGCTATGTGATAATTAAAGGCCTGATTTATCAGGCCTTTTTTTGTGTTTTAATTTCCTGCTATTGACTGAAAATATATTGTGATTTAAAAGAAAATTTTGGTAAACAAATTTTAGATTCAAAGCAAAAGAGACCTGATGAGTTAGGTCTCTCTTTTTTTCGGCAGTGCCGGAAATTGGTAATTTAATAGTGATACTAACATCTATAAAACATCATTCTAAATCGCCGATTAGCCATAATTTTCGGCGTTGGTTTTCTACGTAATTATTTTGCAAGCTGAGCTTCTAATTCTTTTTTCTGACGTTTCTTTTTGCGTTTATTTATTGTTGGTTCAGCCGGTTCGAGGGGTTCATTGCTTAATGCTACCTGTATGGCTTCCTGGGCATTGGCCGCAAACATATCGGCATTCATTTCCTGCCACAGTCCTTCGGCTCTATTGAACAGGCCGCCTGAGAGCATTATTGGCATACCCGGCCAGGCATTTACGCTTTTTATCGTATCTATCAGTTGCCTGATTGATGGTGCCTGTTTTGGAGCAGTTCCATAAATCAGCAGAATGTCAGGTGCAGATTCATTTACAAAGCTGAGAATGTCATCGTTAGCCAGACCACCGCCAAGAAATTTAACTTCCCAGCCGTTGCTTTCAAAAATGTCCGCCATTATTTGTGCACCAAGTTCCTGCAGTTCATCATCTGCGCAGCATATGACGATTTTCTTGTTTTTTTCCGGGCAGCGGGGCAGTTTATTCTGAAGCTGGTCTACTATTGTACGGTTGATTCGTGTTGCCATATGCTCCTGGGCAGGTGTAATTTTGTCTTCTCTTTGCAATTTTTCGATTTCGACCATAATCGGCCATATAACGTCGAGATATACCGAATTTGCGGGTGTACCGCTTTGCATAGTTTCTTCTATGACAGTTCTACATGCCTTTCTGTTGCCTTTCAGCAGTGCATCAAGGTATCTTTCGAGGGTGCCTTCTTTAACCATAACTCTGTCTCCCAGCGTTGTCTATTTTACTTAAAGTGCCCGCTATGCCGCAAGCCCCGACTTCTTAGTAAGCTTTTGGTAAAATAGGTAGTTTAATTTCTAATTTAAGTATCGGGGAGAGGTGGATAAAAACTTTAGTTAAACTGGGCAATTTAAGAAAGATAGGCAAAAATAAAACGACTTCTGTTTGTTGCGTTAAATTCTTTAATAGCAAATCGTTATGGCAAAAAGAGCTGGTTTTGTGTTGAAAAAGAGCGTTTTTTAGCTAGAAAAATATGTTTTTATTGGTTTTTAAAGCAGAATCTTTTATCTGCTGCGGTTAACAGATTTGCTAAAAGCGGGCAGGAAAAATGACGAAGTAGATAACGAAGCTGGAAAAGCTGGGGAGGTGGGCTTTAAAAATGATTTCTAAAATGTGTAGTTTGTCAAATTTTGTAGCTTTGCCGTACTGAATAATAAGGTATTTGGCAGTAATTTGACGATAAAGTTTAAAGTTTGTGTAGAATATGAATGGATTTTTTAAAAAAGTTTCTTGTAATTCAAGTTTCAGTTTAGTATCCTAGCTGGTTTGTGTAATTGTTCAAATGAGTGCAGTGCATTTTGTATAGTTGATATGATTCTAACACAGATATTGCAGCCGACGTGTATTAAACTTCCATTGGAAGGCACCGATAAGCAGACGGTAATAACCGAGCTTGTGGATTTGCTAAACGATAATGGTTTATTGGCGGACAGGGATATTACATTGGACGCTGTGTTGGCACGCGAGCGTACACGAAGCACAGGAATTGGTTTGGGGATAGCTATACCACACGGCAAATGTAAAACGGTCAAAGAGCTTGTTATGGCTGTTGGAATTACGGATGAGCCGATTGAATTTGAAAGTGTTGATGGTAACCCGGTGGCGATAGTTCTTCTTTTAGTTTCTCCATCTGACCAAACTGGCTCTCATATTCAGGCATTGGCGAGAATAAGCCGATTAATGCTTGATGAGCAGTTTAAGCATCAGCTTGAAACCGCATCCTCCGCTGAGCAGGCCTACGAGCTTTTGAGCAGCAAGGAATCAGAGTAACCGCATTCATATTTTGTTTTCAATCCACACCGATTACGCAATATTCAAATTGCTATTTTCTTAATTGTCATCTGTCAAATTTGCAAAGACTATTTTGTTGCCTCCCAGAGAATCAGGCCTTGTTCGTGGGGATTGACAATGTTATTGTGTTTGGGCAGGATACGTATAGCCATTCCATATTGGCCGGATGTTTTGCATGACAGGGAACCTTCAAAGCAGTATTGTCCTTTTTGCTCTGATGTTTCTTTCAGGTTCATTCTTACTGCTGAGCCGTTATTTATATTTCCATTTGAATCGACCGGCCCATAGTAAAGTTCAACAGAAATGTCGTCAGCGTTTATTTTTTCGAGTTTCACCAGTGCCTTAACGCTCAGTTTTGAGCCGACTTTAAGTTCTGGCTGTTCGAGATTGATTGATTTTGTGTTTTGGTCATTGTCAATCTGCATTTCAACGCCTTTGATTTCACATTCTGACCAGCTATCTTTTATATTAGCTTTCCATTTTGCAAGGGCCTTTGCCTCAGCGCAGTTTTTTGTGGTCAGATACTTCAGATTAACGCCAGCTGGGTTGTAGAATCGCTGTGTGTATTCAGCAACCATTCGATGCGTATTGAATTTCGGCGTTATTTGCTTGATGGAATTTTTCAGTCTGTGTATCCATGCTCGTGGCAGATTATCAGCTGAGCGAGTATAGAAGAGCGGCACAACTTCGTTTTCGAGCATATTGTAAATGGCCTGTGATTCCACAACATCCTGATAATCAGGGTCATCGTAATTTTCTCCTGCGCCGATAGCCCAGCCGGCTTCGGGTGTATAGCCCTCGCACCACCAGCCGTCGAGAATACTCATATTCAGTGCGCCGTTCATACCAGCTTTCA
>JAGLNB010000222.1 GCA_023139715.1 Planctomycetota bacterium
CTAATCGGCGGGGCAACTGAAGAAACCATCATAGCTCGTGTCGGCGAAGGAATCGTTACAACAATAGGAAGTTCCATAACATATAAAGGCGTTCTGGAAAATCCAGACCGAATCTCAAAAGCTGTTTTGTCAAAAGGACTTGATGCTGGAACGGCTTTTGAAATCCTCTCAATTGATATTGCCGATGTTGATGTTGGTGAAAATGTTGGCGCACAACTACAAGCTGCCCAGGCAGAGGCCGATATGCGAAAAGCAAAAGCTGAAGCTGAAAAACGCAGAGCGATGGCCGTTGCACGCGAGCAGGAAATGAGAGCTATGGTCGTAGAAAACGAATCGAAAGTGCCGCTCGCTATGGCTGAGGCCTTCAAAAAAGGAAATCTCGGTATTATGGATTACTACCGTATGAAAAATATAAGTGCTGATACATCAATGCGAGAATCCATCGCAAAGCCGAAAAAGAAAGAATAAAGTAAGCGGATATTAAAACTTTCGCAGCTGATAAACTAAATAATAATTATGAATTATTTTTTGGCAAAAGTAATTTTTCTTGCCCGCGGCAATGAAGCTGACGGCTGGATGCAAATTCTTATCTTTGTGATAATGGGTGTTATCTACGCTGTCGGAAGTTTGGCAAAGGCAAAAGCGAATAAGCTCAGCAGGCAAGAGCAGGAAGATGACGAACAACAGCAACCACAAGACCGCCCAGTGCAAAAACGGGCGCTAAAAGCTGGCTTGCACAAAGATATAGCTACATTTGTTAATGCGAATCAGCCGTCAAATCAAAACCGTACCACTAAAACCAAATATGCCCAAGCCAGGAAAGCTCAATTAGAGCCACAATTAAACATTGCTGATATGGCTGCAAAAAAACCATTAAGGAGCAAAAGTACCAAAGCATTGAAAACAACGGCTCCACAGGAAAGCATTTCTGGGCTGTTAACTGATTATGGAGATACGGACAGCTTAAAGAAGGCGATTTTGCATTACGAAATACTCGGTAAACCCATAGCTCTGCGAGAACCCTGTTAGAAATAAGCCACGTAAAACCTGCGAGTTCCCTCATCTAAATCCCATAAGGTTTTTGGCCTTCTATTCTAACTGGGTGAAGACGGCTTTTAATAACTCAAAAATCA
>JAGLNB010000223.1 GCA_023139715.1 Planctomycetota bacterium
CTGCATTTTGAAGTTCGGTTCTGCCAATTTTTACAATTTCAGCAAACTCTTTTTCCTTTTCCTGAAATGAGCCCTGCAAAGAAGCTATCGCTTTGCTCAAATCTCTTAGCCGGAAAATGCACGCAATTTTTACAGCTGTCGGATAAACATCATTTGTCGATTGATGCAGATTCACATCTTCGATTGGATGAACGAGCGAATAGTCGCCCTTTTTTCCGCCAAGAATTTCGTTCACGCGATTAGCCACTACTTCGTTTACATTCATATTTGTCGAAGTACCCGCCCCGCCCTGCAAAGCATCAAGCGGAAAACACTGCCGTAATTTACCTTCGATAATTTCATCGCAGGCCGAAACGATTGCAGCTGATTTTTCCTGCGGCAAATAGCCCAACTCAAAATTGGCAAGACAGCAGGCCTTTTTCACCATAGCGATTGCTTTTATTAGTGAAAAATTGACGCTGTAATTTGTGATAGAAAAATTCTCTTTTGCACGCTGAGTATGCAAACCCCAATAAAGGTTTTGGTCAATTTGCTTTTGACCTAAAGAATCTTTTTCTTGTCTATAATTCATTTTGCACTCTGCACTTTGCTAAATTTAGTTTGCCTTGCTAAGAGCCGACTTTACAGAAACTCCTTCGAGCAAGCCAAGTTTGCCCGTTAAAGAACCAAGCTCATCGGTGGTCGCGTCGACTACCAGCGTTATAACGCAGCAACCTCTCTTGTCATACGGCAAGCCGGTTCGAGCAATAATAATATCTCCAAACTCCGAGAGAACTTTATTAACCAAAGTGGCCTCTTTTTTTCTGTCTTCAACAATTATTCCTGCAAAACCCAATCTCTTTTTCATAGTATTCTCCAGTTTATTGTTTTCAAATTATTTTGAAAATTCTGCCAAACCAACCCAAAAAAAATCCCAACCATCAGCCGCTCAGCTGGGTTGGGATTCTAAAGTCAAAATTTACCCTTCCCTTGGAATCAGAATTATCTGTTCCTCACCGCAGGACTACAACTCATTTCACAACCTCAAAAAGCTACATTTTTGATACTGCTAATGCGGCGCAAATAGTGTTATGAAACAGCTCCTAAAATTATTTTTTCGTTTTTCCAGAGCACTTTAATATTTTCTGTTCAGCTTTAGGCCGTCATGAGGACAAGGATGGCAAAGAAGATTGCACAGCAATATTGAAATATT
>JAGLNB010000224.1 GCA_023139715.1 Planctomycetota bacterium
AATCAAGTTTGCTGACATATAATTTCCAGCTTTATCTCGGCCCCAAGGACAAAACGCTTTTTGATGAAAATCCGATATACAAAAATCTCGGTTTCTTCCACACGATTGATTTTATGAGTTGCTGTTTTCCTGCGGGCGTGATTGCCCCTATGGCTTTTGGGATATTGGCTACGATGAGATGGATGTACGGCTTCTTCGGCAATTACGGCGTAGTTATTATCATACTGGTATTCATAATTAGAATTGTCATACATCCTCTTACGAAGAAGAGCCAGGTTTCGATGAGCAAGATGGGCAAACTTGCTCCGAAAGTTGAGCAGATAAAAAAGAAGTATGCAAACAACAAGGCGGAGATGAATAAGCAGGTGATGGCTGTTTACAAAGAAAATGGTGCTTCACCGATTATGGGTATGCTGCCAATGATGGTGCAAATGCCGATATGGATAGCTCTTTACAGTGCCATATATGCCAGTATTGAATTGCGAGGAGCAGCTTTTCTGCCGTTCTGGATTACAAATCTTTCAGCTCCTGATGCACTGTTTAAGTTTCCAGCCGGAGTAACGCTGCCTTTTATAGGTGATACTTTCAATCTTTTGCCTATTCTGCTTGGTGTTGCTTTTTATATGCAGCAGAAATTAATGCCTTCGACGGCTTCGGCATCAAGCAATCCGCAGATGGCTCAGCAGCAGAAAATGATGATGTTTATGATGCCTCTTCTATTTCCGCTTATGTTGTACAAAGCGCCGAGCGGCTTGAATTTGTATATTATGGCCAGTACTTTTGCCGGTGTTATTGAGCAGATTGTTATACGAAAACATATCCGCGAAAAAGAAGAGCAGAAATCGATTGGCCTGGTTGATGTTACGAGCAAAACCGGCGGAAAAGTAAAAAAGAAAAAGCCAAAACCATTTTATAAAAATTAGTTAGCAGCGTATAGCGCTGTAAGCTAAACACTTTACGTTTTAATGTATGAACTTGATGATACCATTGTAGCTGTCAGCTCTGCGACTTCAGACAAAAGGGCGATTGTTCGCATATCCGGCTTGGCTACGCTTGAAGTATTGCAGCGAATTTTTATTCCCAAAATTGATGGCAGCAAAGCGGGAATTACAGCTGGTCGATTAGTGATTGATGATGAGCTGAAAGTCAGTGCAATATTGTATTTATTTCCAGCTCCGAATTCTTATACCGGCGATTGCCTTGCCGAACTTCATATCTATACGAATTCTTCTGTTGTTGAGCAGCTGATTAGTAATTTACTTTCGCTTGATTTGCGAATGGCATCTGCTGGTGAATTTACCGCAAGGGCTTATCTCAATGGCAAAATCGATTTAGCTCAAGCCGAAGCGGTGGGCGAAATTGTTGCAAGTTCCAATAGATTTCAACTTGCCGCAGCTGAAAAACTTTTAGCCGGCAGTTTATCCAAGACCGCAAATCAAATTAGTTTATCTGTTATGGATTTGCTAAGTTGTATTGAAGCTGGCCTGGATTTTAGTGGAGAAGATATTGAATTTATCACTCGCAGTGAGGCAAGCGAAAAACTGACCGAAATAAATACCGGGCTTAATCAATTATTGGCTGGCAGCATTTCTTACGAATCAATGCTCGATTTGCCTTCGGTTGGCCTGGCCGGCCTTGCCAATGCCGGTAAAAGTTCGCTTCTAAATAAACTGTTGAATCGCAAAAGAAGTATCGTTTCCGGTGAACGTAAAACTACGAGAGATATTTTGACAGGCCTTTTGGAGTTGGCTAAATCCAGCTGCATAATTTTTGATTGTGCGGGACTTCTGCCTTTCGACCAGCAGCATAATATTCTTGATGAATTGGCTCAGCAGACAGCTGTTGAATCATTGCAGAACGCATCAATAGTTATATTTTGCGTCGATATTTCCAGTGCGGATTTCGATG
>JAGLNB010000225.1 GCA_023139715.1 Planctomycetota bacterium
GCTCGACCGCCAACGCCCTTGCCAAGCCGATTCGCTGCCGCTGGCCGCCGGAAAATTCATGCGGATAACGATTCATATAATCAGCTGACAGGCCAACCTTAATAAGCAACTCTGCAACTCGCTCGCCCAATTCATTGCCAGCTATTTTACGTTGCACCTGCATCGGTTCACCAACAATATTACCAATCGTCATTCTCGGATTCAAAGAACCAAATGGGTCCTGGAAAACAAGCGAAATATCTTTGCGAATTTGGCTTAACTGGATTCCTTTAGCAGATAAAACATTTGTATTTTCAAAATGCACCTGTCCAGAAGTGGCCGGCGATAATCGCATTATACTTCTCGCAACAGTCGTTTTGCCACAGCCACTCTCACCAACCAAGCCAAGCGTCTTTCCTTTTTCAATAGCAAAACTCACCCCATCAACGGCCTTAACGTAACCAATAGTTCGACGCATAAGACCTTTCCTGATAGGAAACCAGGTTTTTAAATCGTTAACTCTCAGTAATTTGCTGTTATTTTCCATTTATTATTTCACTTCTGCTTTTTCGTATCCGGGTGCATACCAGCAAGCAGCAAACCTGCCAGTTTCAACTTCTTTTAATTGCGGCTCAATTTTTTGGCATCGCTTGTCATTACAACCAATGCTGCATCGCGGATGAAATTTGCAGCCAGTTGGAAAATGCAGCGGGTCAGGAACATTTCCCTGTATCGTTGACAAACGCTTCCTTTTTCTGCCCAATCCAAGCTGCGGAAGAGATTTCAAAAGTCCCTGAGTATAAGGATGCAGCGGTTTTTCAAAAAGTTTTTTAGAGCTGGCTATTTCAACTATTCGGGAGGCATACATTACAGCCACATCGTCAGCTCTTTGGGCAACCACGCCCAAATCATGAGTTATAAGCAGAACACTCATCTGATTTACCCGCTGCAACTCATCGAGTAAATCAAGTATTTGTGCCTGAATAGTAACATCGAGAGCGGTAGTCGGCTCATCGGCAATCAGTAAATTCGGCTTACAACTGACAGCCATTGCTATCATAACCCTCTGGCACATCCCGCCAGAAAGCTGGTGTGGATATTCTTTGACCCTTTGCTGCGGCTCAGAAATACCTACTCTTTGCAGCATTTTTATAGCTTCTTTCCAAGCATCATCTGCGTTTTTCTTCTGATGCAGCTTGATAGCTTCTGCAATTTGATTACCAACAGTGTAAACCGGATTAAGACTTGTCATCGGCTCCTGAAAAATCATAGCTATTTTATTTCCGCGAACTTTTCGCATTTGTTTTTCAGGCAATTCAAGCAAATCGCAATTGTTGAAAATAACTTTTCCACCAACTATCTTTCCCTGCGGAGCAGGAATCAATCCCATAACAGAAAGAGCCGTCACGCTTTTACCGCATCCGCTTTCGCCAACGAGTGCGAAGGTTTTGCCTTTTTCAATTAAAAAGCTGACACCCTGAACAGCCCTCGCAACACCATCTTCAGTAAAAAAATGAGTTGAAAGCTCCTTGACTGATAATATTTTATTGTTACTAACCATAAATTTACTACGTTCTCAACTTCGGATCGAGTGAATCTCTAAGAGCATCACCGAAAACATTCAAAACCAGTGAAATAAAAAATATTGCAAAAGTCGCCGCTGCCATTTGCCACCACACACCTCTCGCAAGCTCTATCCTGGCATCATTTATCATTGCTCCCCAACTTGGACGGGTCGTTTCACCAAGACCAAGAAAACTTAATATTACCTCTGCGTGAATAAAGCCGACAAATCGCAATGAAAAATCTATAATAATGAGATGGAAAACATTGGGCAAAAGATGTCTGAATATAATACGACTGTTACTACAGCCATATGACTTTGCTGCCAAAATATATTCCCTGTTCTTATGCTTTATAACTTCGCCTCGAATCAATCGGCAAATCCCAACCCAGCTTGTAAGCCCTATAGCAAGGTAAACAGTGGTAATGCCCGTCAGTTTGTAACCGAAAAGAGTTTTGTCTCGCAGTACAACAGCAAAAGCCAATATCAATAAAATATATGGAATTGAGCTTAAGGTGGAGTAAAGCCAGACTATAACTTCATCAATAAAGCCGCGAAAATAACCGGCAATAGCACCAAGAGGAACACCAATTGCAATACTTATAAAAGAAGCAAACAATGCAACTGTTATGGATATTTTCGTTCCGTAAAGCGTTTTTCGTAATACCGACTGGCCGAACATATCTGTACCAAATAAATTTTCTCTGCTCGGACTTTCGTACTGACTTCCAACTTCCTGCGACCACCGTATCGGTGCCACCTGCCAATCAAATAATTCCGCTAAATATATGAAGCCGGCAAGCAGAAAATATAAAACTACTACCACAAGACAAACCATAGCAAACCGGCGTCTGCCAAGCCGTCTTAAGCCATCCTGCCATAAACTCCTGCCCTTCTTCGGCAATGTTTTATTTATAATCTGCTGCCTACTCAAAAGAAACCCTCGGGTCAACCAAAGCGTAGCAAATATCCGTAATTACATTAAAAATCACAAAAAGTATCGCACTTATATACGTCATCGCATTTATAACAAAATAATCACGTGAGCCAATCGCTTCTATCATTAAATAACCAAGCCCGGGAATACCGAAAAATCTTTCCAGAAGCAACGACCCCAAAAACAAAAATGGTATAGCTAAAACAATCCGCGTAATGATAGGTATCATAGCATTTTTCAATACGTGCTTGAACAGCACCCGCCCTGTGCCAAGTCCTTTTGCAAAAGCCGTGCGAACATAGTCGCTTCGCATCTCATCGAGCATAACCGTTCGATAAAATCGTAAATTCGCTCCAAGCCCAGTTACAATTCCAATTAAGACAGGAAGTGCCACATATTGAGCCGTTGCCAAATCAGGCGAAAAGAATATCGGAAATAATCCCCATTTGTAGGCAAGAAAATACTGGCCAAACAGAATGAAACTCAAAAAAGGAATGCTCATACCAGCAACGCAAATGACAACAGTTAGAACATCCCAGATTGAGCCGCGTACAAACGCTATAATAAGCGATAAACCAACTGAAATTATTACAACTCCAAAAAACATCGGCACAGTAAGTGCAAGAGACGGCATTACACCCCTTTTTATTTTATCAATAACCGGCTCACGATCCAAAGCGCGGCCAAGATTAAAAGTCAGCGCATTTTCAAAATGACTTACGAATTGGCTATCCCAGGAAAAAAATAACGGCTTATCATAGCCACGTTCTTTTCTTATCTCTTCGATTGTTTCTTTGCTCGCCGATTTACCCGCAATTTCTGCTGATATATCGCCGCCCACCATATTAAACAATATAAACGTAAGCAGCAGAACTCCGAATACTATGGGGATTGTGTACAAAAGTCGTCTTATTATGTATGCAGCCATTTATCTGCCTTTATACGCCGCACGTTTGGCTGTATCTATCCTGCGATACTTAGACAAACCGTATTGAAAAACATGTGGCTTATAATTAGCCACCCAATCATGATGAAGCACATACGCAACCCTGTGATTGATAAATGCCGCTGGACAATCTTCAATTACTATCTGTTCGGCTTTGCGATAAAACTCGGTACGCTGGGGGCAATCGGGCATTACTGCAACCTGCTCATATATGCGGTCGAAATCAGGATTAGAATAATTAAAATTATTTGTTCCGGGCGAAACATTTTTACTATAGAAAAGCTGCAGAAAATTTTCCGCATCAGGATAATCTGCTATCCAGCCAAGACCAAACATCTGCGTACTCTTGGTTTTCACCTTATCCTGAAAAGTAGGCCAATCCATATACCTAATTTCGACATCCAAACCAACATCCTTAAAGCAACGCTGCCAGAACTGCCCCATCTGCCGTGATAATGTATCTGTACCTCCCGTTGACAATATTAACGTAGGCAGTTTTCCGCCATATATTTTTTCTGCTTCACTAATAAGCTGAACTGCTTTTGAAGGATTATAGGATTTCCCTATTTTGCTGATTTGCGGATTATAGGCCTTCATCAGTGGAGGAATAAAACCATACGCAGCTTCATCTCTGCCATTCCAAAAAAGTTCAATATACTTCTGACGGTCAAGTGCATAACTTATCGCTTCTCTGAGCGGTTTATTTTTGCCAAGAATTGGGTCTTCCATATTAAATCCGAGCCAGAATGTGCTTGGGTCTCGAAAAGTTTTCAAATGTATATTGTGTTGTTTCATTTCAGGTGTCAAACTCTTCGAGGCATCAATTGCCTGATTGAAATTATCTTTGGGTATTCCACTGGCATCAAGTTTGCCGCGTAAAAACTGCAGCCACCTTGGCTGGTCTTCCTCAATAAGCATAAAACTTATTCTACCAACCATAGGCAATTGTACAGCAGCATCAGCTAAAAAACCCTGCTCCAAATCGTCCGGCTCCCCCTCACTCGGATACAATTCACCTCTGAAATTGGGATTACGTACAAGTTCAATACAGCTGCCTCTATGCCATTTTTTTAGTATATACGGCCCTGTTCCTACAGGATGGCTGACAATATCTTCGCCGTAATAATCAACAGCTTCCTTCGCAATCGGAGCCGTGGGCAAATGTGCCAAAAGATACGTTATTTGCGGCCACGTTTTTTTGAGCTTTATTATAAGCGTGTAATCATCAGGCGTTTGCAGCCCTTCAACATAACGGGAGTAATCCACATCTTCCGCCTTTTTGCAGGTTTTTGTGTATTCACGAAATTCATCCAGCCCGACGATTTTATTATCAAAAATCCACCAGTTTTTGCTCAAATATTTAATGTCAGCAATTCTTTTCCAGGCAAAAACAAAATCCTCAGCTGTTAATTCTCTTGTTTTACCGTTTTCAAAACAGACATCATTTGAAAAATAAACCCCCTTCTTAAGCTTTATCGTATAAACAAGGCCATCATCACTCACATCAGGCATACCTTCTGCGAGTTGTGGAATAAGTTCATAAGGACGTTTCAAATAATGATATTGATAAAGACACTCAAAGGACTGAGCCGCAATAAGTGAAGAATATACATCCCCGATATCTCCGGGATCAAGCCCTCTGATCTTGGTTGGCAAAACTGAATACAGAACAACTTCATTGGCGTCCCTGCCCGAACGAGAATCGCATCCGGCGACAGCCAACAAAATAAAAATAACTGTAAGCAGAACCGTGCTACGTATTGCAATTCTCAACAATTAACCACCCATATCCATAAAAGCATTTGATAAAGAATTATTTTTCTGGCGGCTGCGGTAAAACAAGCGGCGCAACACGCTCACTGCCATCCGATTCACCATAGTTAAAATCAAGTTTCAATGTCAGTTGGCCAGGGTTTTGCTCATCGCCAAATAACCTGTCATGCTCATGCAAAAGCCCGTCATAACTATCCTGTTCGATAGCTCTTTTTATCACCGACTGCGGCATTTCCATAAGTTTACTAATGCAGGTTTTCTCCACCTCAACCAGCGTTGAAATCAATTGTTTGCCGGCCTGCTCATCTAAAAAATCCCTGCCCTTAATATATCGCTGCATCGCATAAGAATACAACTGCCAAAATCTTCGAGCAAAAGCTGTTTTTTCACCCAAGACATTTTTTTTGTTAGAAATTATTTTGTCGCAAAGCAATTTTAATATGGAAGCATCCAGCAATTCGGATTTCACCGTCCAGTCTGCATATTCTGCTATTCTTTTATCCGCTATCTGCAGCAATAAATTTTCCCCTTGTGGAATCCTAACATCAGCTGCAAACTGAGCTATCAAGGCTATTGTGTCAGCATTAGAACGACTAATTAATTTCTCAAGACGCTCAACAATATTTTTGGCTAATTGCAAATCAGCATTTTTGCCGGAATTCAACTGCTCAACAATAGCCGGATTAGTTATAGCATGAACAGCCCAATAGCGAATAACAGGACTTTCATCATCAAGTTTGGCCATCGCTAAATCGGCGAGGCGCAAGTCCTTTAATTCATCAAGCAAAATTAATAAATTAAGTGTAACCTTGAAACTGATATCTTCAGGTGTCAGCCCAAAAGCAAGTTCAAACGCATCAGATATGTACTTATGAGCAGAAGCCGAAAATCGTGAAGCATATTGCTCGGCGGCACTTGATACATTAGAGTTGTTGCGGGACAAAATCGCCGCACGAATTTTAGCTATTGAAGTAAAGTCCCTCGTGCTCAGCAACTCCTGCACAGCTTGGGCAACAAAATCATCAATAACAACAAGGTCATCACTGTCCAATACCGCTTTATCTCGAACGTCATCAATTTGCCGAGTACTAACAGCCCAGCAAGTCAAATTAACCGTAAAAACTATTGCTAAAACAGTAAAAATTTTCAACCTGGAATTCATCACAAAAACCCTTAAATTTCGTATGCAGCAGCAAGCCATAACTATTTTGATGGTAAACAATAATCGGCAGATAATCAATAACCAATTTTATATTTGCATTTTTGGGGCATTTGCATTTTGATATAGCGCAGATGCTGATGTTTTTAAGGGTTTTTCAATTTTTCGAAAGATTAAAGATGGCGAAACAAATTGTTAATTTCATAGTTTGCCTTGCTGCCTTGATTTGCATTTCGGGCTGCGCCGCAGAAAAAACACTATCAGTTAAACCAACTGAAGCTGAAACTGCCGTAATTGAAATAACAACCGCCGAAAAAGCAAATACAGAAATTACAAAAACTCAAAATTCCGGCAAAGTTTTCTTCCATGACAATTGCGCTGCTGTATTTAGTGAATTTGTCAATGATGAAGGAATGGTCAAGTATAAGGAATTAAAACGAAACAAACTGAAATTAAAGAGTCTATTAGACAATTTCGCAGAGCTTGACACAGAAAAATATCACTCATGGCCAAAAGAAGACAAAATGGCTTTCTGGCTGAATGCATACAACATCCAACTCATGAAAATTATAATCGACAATTATCCTATCGAGTCGCTGCGTATCCATCGACTTTTCTGGCCGCCAAACAGTATCAGGCATATCTCTGGAATATGGAATGAACATAAATTTATCGTAATGGACGAAGAATTTACACTTTCGGAGATTGAAAAGCGGTTTTTCTGCAGCGAATTTGATGAGCCAAAATTGTTTTTCGCTGTATCCCGTGCAAGTATATCAGGGCCGCCAATGCGAGATGAGCCATATTACGGCTATAAACTCTATGAACAATTAGACGACCAGGCCAGAAAATTTCTATCCAATCCGCTGGCTTTTAGGGTAGACAGAGAAAAACAAAAAGTATATCTTTCTGCCATATTTCAGCCAAACTGGCTCGGTAAATTCTTTGTAAATAAATACAGAACCAATAAAAAATTCAAAGCTCA
>JAGLNB010000226.1 GCA_023139715.1 Planctomycetota bacterium
CCGTATCCATGGCTTTTTCACCGAGCGTTCTCCCTATGCTACTTTCGTCCTAACATTCAAATATATCCATACACCCCAAATTACACCTTATTTTGTATCCTTATCGGCGTTTTGTGGGCTGAAAGATTAATTATTATCGCTCTTTGGAATCCCTACTTGCCCCGCAAACGCTACAAAAAAACTTTATTTGGCGGACCAAATATATTAAACCCCATCATCCGTGTGAATTATGGCCGTTTTGCATTTATTTGCAACATAAAAATAATATAGCACAAAAAAAAATGGCGACTTTTTACAGCCGCCACTTATAAAAACAATTATTTACCAAATAAAAACTGAAAAATGCTGCCATTATGGCGTACTTGGACTGCTATCGCTTTTGTCACTATCAAAGCCGCCTGCCAGTGCAACCGTTCCTACCGTTACTCCGGCTATGGCCATTCCTGTGCCAACACCTCCGCCAATGGCCAGTCCACCACCACCGGCTAAGCCGCCAACTCCGGGAACCGAGCCGGACAGGCCGCCTCCAACAGTGCCACTTCCAACAAATGTACTCAAACCACCAAGCCCTTGAAGCGAAAGTGTTCTGCTGCCGGCAACGAAAATCGAGGAAACCGGATTAACCGCTCCTTCGCACGAAAGAGCTGCACAAACATTGCCAATCGAAGCCGCCCGCAGGCCATCAACCATAACCCATTGCGGTAAACCGCCAATATCGACAACTTCAAACGGCTTTTTACGCAGACCGATTTTCTTAACAAAATTCGTAAATTTACTTCCAAGCCCCGTCAGGTCAGCTGCCACACCATAAGAATCGCTTTTATATGTTGCAACCTCATAACGCATCTGCTCATTGAAGCCGTTCATAGCTGTTGATGCTTCAAAAACTGATGCGCTCATATAAATATCATCCATATCCATATTGAATAGATAAACAACGCTTATTGTGGATTTAACGTAGCCGATTTGGCCAGCCGAACTGGCGACCCGCACAAGAAACGGCTCAGAAATTGCCCTAACAGCGAGCATTTCGCCAAAAGCTTCTGTTGCGAGATGTATTGCTGTTACAGTAAAGTTCAACTGCTGGGGCAGCGAGCCATAAATCGACGAAGCATTAAATGACTGTTTCCAGGTTTTGCCGATGTTGCATTTGCTTATTTTCTGCAAAGAGCTGATGCATTGATTATTCGCTTGTTCAACAATTGTCAAATCGCCGCTCAAGCCCGACAGATTTCTGTTCTGATTGCTCAGCACAAATGTAATGTCTTTTGACTTGGGTTTATTGCCAAGTCCAATGTCAAAATCATTTGTGGAGATGAAATATTTTGAGAATTTGCCATCGAGCAAATCCTGCTTTTTGACTTCCACAAGAGCTTCGACCTGACTGCTGAACTGACCGTTTCCCTGATACTCGAGAAACGAAAGCATTTTGTAATGCTCTACACTCGGAGCCGGCCCAGCTGCCGCAATTTGGGCAAACAGCCCTATCAGCATCAAAAAGGCCGGAAACAAGGAAAATTTCCTCAGTTTCCCAAACCACCCCGCCTCTTTTTGGCTTTCAAACGTCATAATTATCCCCTTTCACTGCTAAACTTATTGTTTTTTTCAATAAACCGCCGAAAATCTTTTCAACAGGCACTTTTTTAGCCAAAAAACTTTTTTTTGACTCCTTTTTCTAGCTTTCGCCCGTTTCCAAAACCCTCCCTTTTCATAATCCCCCTGCGATTCTATCCAAAAAAACAACCTTATTCACTTTAATCGCACTAAAATGATTCTCATAGGGCTATATCGACAATAAAACTGTTTTAATTGATTATTTACTACCAGATATCGCCTAATCGTCTATATTTTGTTTCTCACCCGACTCCTGCATTGGAAATTATCTGCCTGCCCCAACCGAAGTCTTAATAAGGTCAACTATATTGTCCACATTGAGTTTTCGCATAATTCTGTTCCGGTGCCACTCAACGGTTCTCACTGAGCGATGCAACATAAAGGCGATTTCCTTATTTCCTTTTCCCGCAATTATCAATTCGAGGATTCTTTCTTCTGTTTTTGTGAGCGTTTGTCCAACCAGCGGGTCGATTTCGCCTGCCTTTTCGAGAACCGATTCAACTGCCTGCAAAAAGGTATCCCTTTTAAGTGGTTTTTCGATGAAGTCGGTAGCTCCTGTTTTTATAGCTCGTATTGCCATCGGAATATCGGCATATCCGGTTATAACCAATACAGAAAGATTTGGATTGGTTTGTTTTGCTTTTGTAGTCAGTTCGATGCCATCCATATCCGGCATTCGCACATCGGTGATGAGCAAGTCGCAGCCGTCAAGACGTATTTGTTCGAGACAATCAGCTGCCTTATCGAAACAGGTAATACTACAATCGAGCGATTTTAACGTTTGTTCTATTACCTTTAGAACACCCTGCTCATCATCAACTATAAATATATT
>JAGLNB010000227.1 GCA_023139715.1 Planctomycetota bacterium
TGGCGAATTTCGTAAAACTTTTCATAGCTTTTATCCTTTCTATAATTTTGATTCGTTTTGGAACTGCCGTTTCGAAGCCATTATCAATTTCGGACAATTTTTTTAGCGTTGCATCTATAACTTCCTTAGGCGGGCCGGCTGGAATCAATTTATTCTTCAAAGCGTCAATGGCTTTATCTATGTTTTCATTTTTTTTCATAATACCACCTCTTTAACTTTCTCCTGTGGCGGTGATTCTTCTAAAAGGATTTTTAATTTCACTCTCGCACGATGCAATAAAACGCCGACGGTGTTGGTATTAATTTTGAGCTGTTTTCCGATTCGGCGATAACTAAAATTATCCAGGTAACGCATACAAAAAATTTCCGCTTCCTGCGGCTGCAGCTGACTTAGCGACTGACGCAATTTTTCAGACAATTCCTGAGATTGTAATTTTTGCTCAGGAGCTGGCTGGCCGCCAGCAATGTCATCTAAATCTGCCACATCCATATTAATACGATTCTTTGACCGGTAAAATCGATGACGCAATTTATCTATCGCTCTAACTGTTGCGAGATGCGTCAATAACGCCTTAAAATTGTGGATATGCCCATTGCGACGGATTTCAAGTGCAGAAATAAACGTTTCCTGAAAACAGTCAGCAGAATCCGCATAATTGCCGAGTAAACGATATGCCGTTCGCCAGACAACCGGTCCGTGCTTGTTAATAATGCTTTGCCAGTCAATTGTTTGCAAACAAAAATCCTCTCAAAATGACACCGCCAACATAATAGTCGAAATACAATTCAATTTATTACAAAAAAAGATAAATTTTTTCTTGCAAACACTTACACATCACTGCAAAATAGCGTTCGTTCAGTATGTATTGGGGATTTCAAAAGCCAGTGGAGGCAAAAGTGATGGCAAGCGAGAAAAAAGATAACAAGAAAGCAAGCCATAGCTCAACCGGCCAGCAAAATAAAACAGCACTTGTAATTTGTGCGGTTTTGATTTGTGCCGCAATGCTGTCTAATGGCTGTAATTCCTTTCCCCTCAATAAATTCAAATTGGGAAAATCCTCACAGGTTGATGCAATCAAAAATACTCCTGCTGAAGAAAAAAAAGCAAAACTTCTTAAAAAGCTCGACAAAAAATTTGAAAATCCGCAAACACATTATGAGCTTGGCAAATTGTATCAAGAGGATGGCTTGTGGGCACAGGCGGAGTATCGCTACAATTGTACACTAAGTTTCGACCCGGCGCACCGCGGCGCACAGGCAGCAATGGTTAAAGTGCTGCAAGCCAGCGGCGATCAGGCAAAATCAGATTTGTCAGCGGAAATTTACATAAGCCAGGTAAACGCTTCAGCGGCGGAATCATTGAAATTAGCACTGGCTTTTCAAAAGCAGCAGCTCGATGATTACGCCCTGCAATGCTATCAGCAGTCGTTGCGGCTGGCACCGAATTCACCAAAAATTAATCGGCAAATTGGATATTACTATCTAAGCAGAGGCGATAGAGAACAAGCAAAAAGTTATCTGACGAGAAGTTTTAATCTCGATTCCAACCAGCCGGATGTTGCAGGTGAGCTTGGAAGATTGGGAGTTGGTGTACGAGTGCCGCGTAAAGCGAAGAAAAATACGAAAAAGCTCGACAAAATCGTGGATAAATCCATTAACGAATAAATCGCAGCGATGTTGCGATGGAGTAAAAACAGGCAGCCGGGCAGCTGGGATTTGGCTAATAGTTAGTGTATTATAAGGCCTGTTGAAAAAAAGAATTGACGATGATTTCTTATAGCCCTGTAGCGAACGGATGCGCTGCGGGGTTTTTTTGGTTGGATTTTTCTTGTTGTTTATTCGGTGGAATTTTAGTTGTACAGAAAAACCTCTTCTATCTTTTTGCCAAAAGCGCGGGCGATTTTGTAGGCCAGTGCAAGAGAGGGGTTGTATTTTCCCTGTTCTATAGCGATGATGGTTTGTCTGGTGCAGCCAGCCTTTTCAGCTAATTCCTGTTGACTCATTTCGTTATTTTCAAATCGCAGTCGCCGGATGATATTCGTGAATTCAATTTTTGCCATCACTTTCTCCAGCCATATTGGGCGAGAATGGCAATAGACCAAACATAGAAATGGGTTATACCTGCGGCCACAAAAATTAGTGGCAACCAGTTTGTGGTAATTGGTTCGTTGGGGCCAAGGATTATAAATGGACCAATTGTTGCTATGCCGACGACAAGGTAAGCCGTTGCGAAACCAGCAAGGGCGGCTCTGCTTTGGATATATTGATCTCGCTCATCGTATTCTACTTTTTCTGGATCTTTTTTGAAAAACAGTTGGGCGAGTCCGCCAATACCAGCTATGCCCATAAAACCAAGGCCAGCTAAGGCTTTCGGAAAACCATATTTGGTGTAAATGATTGCAACTGCCACCGCACTAACGATGAGAGCGAAGGTCAATGCTGCGAACATAAACATAGCTATTTTTTGTATTCGTTTCATTTTCGAAATCTCCGTTTGCGTTATATCTATATTATTCAATGTAAGGTATAGATTACATTAAGTCAATTATTATTTACATAAATTTGAAAATTTTTCTAAAAAAACCAGATTTTATATTGACAGCTACACGATAATCGTTGATAATTATATGTAATTCATTAAGGAGAAAGTATTATGATACAGACATTTATTGAGAAAAACAGGCGATTGCTGAGGTTTTATTGCTTAGTGGCTCGTATCCTTGGGTGGGTACTGACAGTTGGTGGTGTCTTTTGGTTTTTTCTAACTGTTGCAACTTCAATGAATGTTAATTTTGGAGAGAATACGGAACCATTGCTACGCTTTTTGACTTTTTTCCTCTTATATGCTTTCTCGTCGCTGCTTTATGATTTTTTTCTGCCGGGGATTATAGCATTCGGTGTTGCGCAATTGCTTAGGTACTTAATCACAGATGACTATAAACCGGACTTTATTCTGCGAAACGCAGACCGGCTACTCTATACTTTCGCCGGGCTTCTTGTTTTAACAAACATCTGTCGATATTCGTGGTATGTAGATTTCAAATTCCTGGAAATAGTGAGTAAATCAGAGTTTTCCAGGATATTGTTTGTGCAACCGTTTTTGTTGCCTACGCTTGCCAAGGTGCTTATTTTGGTTGGAATAGCGCAGATTTTTCGTCGCTTATTGCCTGTTATTGAAGAGTACAAAATCGCTGGTCTAAGAAACGAAAGGGAAGAAAATGCATAATCTTATAGATAAGAATGAGCCTTTTTTGCGTTTAAGCTGTAATGTGGCGAGATTTTTTGGATTACTTCTTATAGCTTTCGCCGTATTGGCATTGTTGGGGGTGTTTTGGCATGTTTTGTATATTGGGTATGCTTTACATTTTGCAGACTTTCTGAAAATGGCATCAAGAATTATCTTAGGGCTTGTATTTCCAGCTTTTCTATTATTAGGAATTGAACAGCTTATAAAATGTCTTATTATCCCCGACTTTAAACCAAATTGGGTTCTCCGATTTGGCGATAAGATTGCATACACATACGCAGGTTTCCTTCTTATTAACTTTGCATATAGCTCTATGTATGCCCATAAAATGATTTGTTCTTCCGAATATGATATTTCTTTTGTGTGGCAAAGTTTGATACCTTCTGGAATATTTACTTTTATTAAAATTTTGACATGGATTGGAATTGGTCTGTTTCTAAAAAGAATAGTGCCAATTATTCAAGAATCAAAGACGCTGGTCTAAGGGAGGCGGCACAATGATTAATATCAAGCTCGATTATGTTCTTTTGGACAGGCGGATGAAGCTTAAGGATTTGGCGGAGGCCACCGGTATTGCGGTAAACAACTTATCAGTCCTGAAAACCAATAAAGCCCGCGCTATTCGATTTTCGACGTTAAGCGCATTGTGCAAAGCGCTCGAATGCACGCCTGGAGATTTAATCGAATACCTGCCTGATGAGAAATAAGCAATAATGGTCTTCCGGTATTTACTACTACCCGTAGTCCGGCTACAGGTGGATTATATTTGTTACATTCAACTGTTTTTATAATTGCATCAATCACTTTCAAATTCATCGGGTTTTCGGTCTAATTGTACAGAAAATGCGGAAAACTGGCCGATATAAACTCGTGTCTCGCCTGTCCCAAGCGAAGTCGAAAGATGCCTTTATCTATTGATTTATAGTTAATTTTATCGGAACAAAAAGGAAAAATGAAAGAGAAAAAATCATATAAAATCGCAGCTAAATGTATTGTAATTGCTATTTTGTTTGTAATTTTGTGCAGTTGTGCAAGTTTTAATATCGGCGACTGGCCGAGCAGCTTTGTTTATCCGCATAACAATCCGCCAGCCAATTGGTGCGGGGCAGTAGGCTCTTTTTGTGCTTATTATCTATTTTATTACATAGGGCCTGGGATATTTGTAGTGTTGGTTTCACTGATTGCTCTGCTCGTGGCAAAACTTGCAAATGTCCAGGTGAAGCAGCCAATCCTGCGAGTAGTCGGACTTTCACTATTGACAGTGGCGGTTTCGAGCAGCTTTTATGTTTTCTGGCCGAATAATATTTACAGCTTTCCAACCGGCTCCGGCGGACTGCTCGGAGTAGGAATAACTCACTTTTTACAAACACATTTTGCACTGCTTGGAACATTTATACTTACTGCGGCAATTTGGATTGTAGGACTTGTGCTGCTCGCTGACAGTTTTGTGATGGTTTTATTGAGAGCGTTCGGTTTTGTGCTTCACAAAACTTTCGGCGCGGCGATGCCGGCCTTTTCAGCTGCAAAGCAGCATTCGCAGGCGCTAACTGAAATATGGCGGAAGCTAAGCGAAAAAACCGCTGAAAATAATTTAGATACCGCCAGTGAGGGCGAATACAAAGATGAAGATGCATATGTGCCTGTTAATAAAAAAGATGATGCAAAAATAGAAGCACATTGTTTCGATAAGCCAAGACCAAAATTAAAAGGTAAACAAAAAGAGATTCAAAGGGCAAGCACGGGTTTTGTGCCAGCCGATTATAAAGATTATACCCTTCCGCCATTGGAACTATTGGCTGAACCCGAATATGGTTTTTCAGCTGTGCAGGGAAAAGTGGTTAAGGCAAAAGCAGCAACTCTTGAAAAATTGCTTAGTGAATTTAATGTTAGTGCGAGCGTGGTCGAAGCAGAAACCGGGCCGGTTGTAACGATGTTTGAGCTGGAACTGGCAGCAGGTGTGAAAGTCAGCCAAATATTTGCACTTTCAAATGATATGGCAAGAGCCCTTGGAGCAGGAGCCGTGCGAGTTGTGGCTCCCCTGCCGGGAAAACACACAATAGGAATTGAAGTACCAAACAACGAAAAAGAAAAAGTTCGTATCAAAGACCTGATGCAGCTGTCAGGTAATAAGCCAAGCAAAATGGCTATTCCACTGTTTCTTGGCAAGGATTCTTCTGGCGAAGCACTCGTTTCTGATCTGGCAGCTATGCCGCATATGCTGATTGCCGGCACGACCGGCTCGGGAAAAAGCGTCTGCATTAATTCGATTATAAGCAGTATATTGCTGACGCGGCGGCCGGATGAAGTAAAGATGATTTTAATCGACCCGAAAATGGTTGAAATGACTGCCTTTAATACGGTTCCGCATTTAATGTCGCCGATTGTAACCGAAACCACACGGGCTGTTCAAATTCTCGAATGGGCTACAGTAAAAATGGATGAGCGATATGCCATTCTTGCTGAAGCGAGAGTAAAAAATATAGCTGAATACAATCGGCTCGGCGCTGAAGCCATACTCGAAAGATTTAATCCGGCTGACGAAGATGAAGCTGCAAAAATTCCAAAGCGTCTGCCGTATATTGTGATTGTTATTGATGAGCTTGCAGATTTAATGATGACCGCTGCAAAGGAAATCGAGGCATACATTGTTCGGCTGGCGCAAAAGAGCAGAGCAGTTGGTATTCACATAGTACTCGCTACGCAGCGGCCGCAAGCAACGGTTGTTACGGGACTTATAAAATCTAATATGCCGACCAGGATTGGTTTTAGGGTAGCTGCGAGAATGGATAGCAGAATTATTCTCGACCAGAACGGAGCTGA
>JAGLNB010000228.1 GCA_023139715.1 Planctomycetota bacterium
AAACGGCTGGACACATCCGAAGCGGCGAGAGATGAGCTGTTTGATGATGCGGTTAGAATTGTGCTTGAAACAAAAAGAGGAAGCGTTTCACTGCTGCAAAGACGACTTGGAATCGGCTATGCACGTTCATCTCGGATTATAGAAATGATGGCCTCTGCCGGCGTGCTCGGTGAATATAAGGGCAGCCAGGCAAGAGAAGTAATGATGACGCTTGACGAATATGAGCGGCTGAATCAGCAGAGCGATGAATATGACCAGGCCGAAGAGCAGGACGATTTTCAGCCGCCGGCCGGCCCTGCCGAGGGCCAGCACCACTACGCAGCGGTGGACAGCGAAGATTAAATTGTCGGGTTGCAGCGTCAAGGGGGTGATGAAGTAAAACATAAAATGAAATTATTAGAAAAAGAATTTAAACGTATTAAACTTGACCACAATGAAGCCTTAAAAGCTACGGCAGCAAGGGTTGTCTTGGGTTCTTCAGTAATTCGTGTTTTTCAAAAGGGAACCAAGGAAAAATTAATGTCTGTATTAGCGAGGGTAGGAATAGACGGGTTGTGTAAAATAAAGAACCAGCGACAATTCAAACTCTGGTTTGAGAAAGAATTGAATAAGGTAGCTGTGGTAGTACGTAAAACAAATCGGGCTAATTGTAGGATTTATCCCGGCTATAAATGGGGACACTCGACAAAGGTATTGACTTTGCACATCCGTGAAATGGTACTTAAAAGTCGGTATTTTAAGGATAAAGAGGTAAAACGGATAAGTAGCTGGCTTTATACTCCTATTGACAGTATTGCAATTAAAAGATTACGGAAACTGGGTGTTAAATTGCCTTTTAACAAAATTAAGGACATACGTACGCCAAAAATGTTTTATGGTGCTCAGGATATTTTGGCCAAATCTGCGATAAAAGCTAATGTGCCACGTATTTGGTTTGATGATAACTGGGGATACCGTATCAAAAGCAAAATATCATCAGAGGCAATTTTTTGAGAACGAAAACACAATTTCCGCTTTGATTCATAGAAGATTATCGAACCTGCAACTTTTTTCCGAAAAAAACCGTATTTCCAGTACTGATATTGCCACATTTTAGCCGAAAAAGAAAAATAAGGTTGATTTATCAGCTGGAACATAGTATAGTTCCGCAGTTGTAACTCGCTCTGTCGCAAGGGGCAAATATATTGGGTTTTGGTTTTAAGTGTGTGGCTAAGAGCCGCTAACTTGAAAATCGAAATCGAATTCGGGGTCAGCAGTATCACGGCATAGCTGACTTCGGCCTCCGGCAAAGCCAAGTCAGGCCCCGTCGTTTTGTTTCGCAAAACG
>JAGLNB010000229.1 GCA_023139715.1 Planctomycetota bacterium
CTTTGTATAACAGGCTTGTTCCACATTTGTAATGGTAAGAATCATCGCTGATTTTTTCGGGCGGTTGGTATGTTGCCTGTCAACAGGGTGTCTTACTCAAAAACTAATCTGAAGCTGAAAATTGTAAATTTTACCAATCATTTTTGGAATTTTGCTCATCGAAAACTGAATATTGAGAGTTTAGCAAATGATAATTTTTATCAAAGCGTTAACTTTTGTAAATCTTTTGAATCCTGTATAGATCTTTTCCGCATAGCTTTGCAATTAACCCAATTCTTTTTCCTTAGATTTTCAGCTTAAGCGACTCGACTATATACGTGATGCAGTCCGCCAAGAATTGGTTTGCTGATAATTTTGCCAGTTGTCGTAGCAGGGCGGTTAACCGGCGAATCCTTCTCAAGTGACATATGAGTTCTGCTGACATTGTAATACTCAAAGATGTATTCATGCAGAATATTATAAAGATGCTTTTCATTGAGAATGATCATGTGATCTAAACATTCTCGACGAAGCGTGCCAATTACTCTTTTGCAGAAAGGATTTTGCCAAGGTGAGCGGGAAGCAGTTGGTTTGTCTTTTAGACCAAATCGTTCAATGTGTTGCTTGAAGTCTTCACTGAATATTTTGTCATTATCTCTGATGACATATTTGGTGGTTTCATTAAAAGCAAAAGTTTCACGAAGCTGTTGAATTGCCCATTGAAAGTGTGGCTTTGAAGAAACCGCAAAATGCAGTATTTTGCGTCTATCATGTGATATGGCTATAAATACATGTATTGATTTAAAGAAAATCGTTCGTGCCACAAGGAAATCAATGCCAACGGTATACTTTGTATGATTTCGCATGAAAGTCAGCCATCGTTGTGTTTTTTCAATATCAGTTTTTGGTTTACGCATATATTTGGCAACAGTATTATCACAAACATCAAAGCCAAGTTTGCCAAGCTCTCCCTGAATTCTTTGGGCTGACCACGTATGGTTTTCTTTTTGCATTTTTCTTATAAGTTTTATCAGCTGCCAATTGATATTAGGCCTGCCAACTCTTCGTGATTTTCTTTTCCAATACAGCTTAAAGCCTTTTTTGTGCCAGCCGATAACAGTCGCAGGCTTAACAACAACAAGGGCAGATTTCCATTTGCTGAATACCATTGATATCCAAACAAGTAAGATCCCGTCAATATTTTCAAGTTTGGGCCTTTTGTTTTTGCGTTTATAGATGTTAAGCTGTTGCCTGAGCATGAGATTTTCGAGAACCAAGCTTTTTCTAATCTTAAATAATGACCAACAAAATTGAAAGATAAGTACAACAAGACTTTTCAAAGGTTTTTCTCCGAAAAAATCAATTTAGATTTGGACTCATGTTACATATCTTGCCTATATCTTTTATAGAGAGTATTTCAATATCCTTGGAGATCGGATAAGACTCCTTGCCAGGGTATACTACATAACACTTTTGCGGCTTCAACATTTCTTTGATTGCATAAAATCCTTTTTCTAACTTAGGCGACTTGGAATATTTAAACTCGACAATTATTGGTGGTTTTTTAACGCCTGATTTTAATACCAAATCAACTTCCTGTTTATTTGATGTTCGCAAATAATAGGGCGAAAAAGAATCATCTATTTGTGCAATAATCTGCTCGAGGCAAAAACTTTCCCAACTTGCTCCTAGTGTTTTTGATGATAGTAATGAGTCGAAATTATTTATTTTTAATAAATTATGAAGAATGCCCGTGTCACGAATATAAAATTTAGGGGATTTTACGATTTGTGTTTTAAGATTTGTACTATATGGCCTGAGCATTCTTATCATAAATGTTTGCTTGAGAATATTCAGATATTTTGTTACAGACGGCCTTGACAATTTAATCGCAGATGAAATACTGTTGACATTTAATGTCTGTCCCTGATAATGCGCCATTAACTCTAAAATTTCCTCGAGAACCGTGGGCTCAAGTCTAAGATCGTATCCCATTAAGCGTAAATCATAGCCTAAATATAATCGTATGAAATTCTTTCGCCATTGAATGGAAAAATCCTCATCTTCAGCAAGTACACTAAGTGGAAAACCACCCTGCAACCAGAGCTTGTTCATATAGCTAACGTCTAATTCTGACAACAGTAATGGTGAAAGATTATGATAGGCAACTCTGCCGGCAAGCGATTGATTTGACTGTCGCTCTAATGATGGGGCTGCTGAGCCAAGCAGAAGAAATCTGGCTGGCTTTCTGTCAACATCTATCATGCTTCGTAATAGAGGGAACAGTTCAGGTATGATCTGGGCCTCATCGATAATAACGAGCTTATCCGTGAGTCTTTCCAAAAAGAGCTTTGGCTCAGTTAATTTACGCTTATCTTCTGTATCTTCCAAGTCCAGATAGATGGATTCTTTGGGAAAAGAGGCTGCAACCATTTTTGCCAGTGTCGTTTTACCTGCCTGCCGAGGTCCGGTTAAAACGACAGCAGGATTTTGTTCGAGTGATTTTACTAATTTTTGTTCCAGGTTTCTCTTTATCATAATTATTCCTGACAATGTTTAATTTGAGTATTAACTAAACTATAATCAGATTTCGTTATCATGTCAAGTATAATTTACAAATAATGCAAATCATAACTTCTTGTCGACATTTCTTTGAGAGTCAATTATTGTATTTATAATATAATCGCTGAAAAAGCTGTAAAAATCGAATTCTATAAAAGACTTGCAAAAACCTCATTTTTATGCTAATAAGGCATATAATGAAGTTCGGATAACTTTTGACACACTACTAAGACGGTGAATTGAAACTGGATTAGGGATTGATTTTGGCCATGGAAGTAAAAAGCAGCTTAGAATTGAAATATGAAACTCTGAAAGGATATTTGGTTGTG
>JAGLNB010000023.1 GCA_023139715.1 Planctomycetota bacterium
GTTTATTTTTTCGAGCATTTATTTCCTATCATAATTTCAATTAAAAGCGGCGCACCTCAAAACATAAAATGCCAAAAATGAAAAAAATTTTTAATTATTTAATTATATCAACTTACGCCAAAAGTGCGAACGCTAAAAAGGTCTTTTTTCGCATCAAACGCGCAAGTTGCTCTATTTATAGATGAACGCAATAAAAAAAAACGGCAAAATAAAATTTCAAGCTGAAAAAAACTGTGAAATCCTTCGACTTGCTCAGGATAAAGTGTGAAAAAACAGCGAAAAAGTATAAAAAAGCTCTTTTACAAGCAAATATCTAAGTTATTGGCCGCTAAAACGCCATAAAATCATCTGAAAACGTTTTTTACTAAAGAAATGCCTTGACTTTACCGAACAATGTGTGTATATTGTGTGTAGACAGTGTAGTTATGACGTACTTATAAGGGGCTTAAAAATGAGTGTTGTAACAATAAATGCAAAAATTGATAGCGATACAAAAAAAGCAGCAAGAAGCGTACTAAACTCTTTGGGCTTAAATATGTCGGAAGCAATAACCTTGTTCTTTAAGCAGGTTATCTATCAAAGAGGAATACCTTTTGAACTGAAAGTTCCCAATAAAGTTACTTTGCGAGCTATAAAGGAATTGGATTCCGGAAAAGGCACGAGCTTCGATAGTGTCGATGAACTTTTAAAGGATTTATAACTCATTTCAGAACATCAAAAAAAACGCACTAAAGCTGTATTTTTTTGATACTGATAATGGGGCGCAGATGGGGCGGTAAATGGCTCGTAATGATTTAACAATAACACGTTCTACCAAGTTCAAAAAAGACTTGGAATCAGTTCGCAAAGAGCAAAAAGATTTATCGAGACTAAGGGATGTTCTAACCAGATTATCCCATAACGAAAATCTTGAAAACGATTACAAGGTCTATCCCAACTCCGGCTGGATGAGCGAATATAAAACTTTGTATATGCAGAAGGATTGGATTCTGGTTTATAAAATCAGCGAAGCCAGCGATGAATTGCTGCTGGCAAGAATGGGGCATCCATCCGAGGTATTCTAATCGCCGCCAGCTAAACACAAACCGCTATTTATTCATTGACTTTTCGGCTGTTAAACCATACACTGAAAAAATTTAAAGTTTAAAGCTCAAAACCAAAGTTCAAAGCTTAAAATTTTCAGCTGCCGCTCGGCAAAACAGATGTTGGCAGTTTTGGATTTTAAGCTGTGATTTTTAGCTTTTAGTTTTAAGTTTTATTTGGGATTTCGCTTTTGAGTGGGAGTTTATTTTGAGAGTTCTATCCGGCATACAGCCAAGCGGCCAACTGCATATAGGCAACTTCTTCGGAGCTATCCGTCAGCATATTGCTCTGCAGGCCAAGCACGACGGCTTCTACTTCATCGCCGATTATCACGCCTTAACGAGCAATCCCGAGCCGGCTGATCTGGCTCGCCGTTCAATCGAAGTAGCTATGGATTATATCGCTCTCGGCCTCGACACGGAAAAGACCATCTTCTGGCGGCAATCGGATGTGCCGGCAGTTGTGGAACTGGCCTGGCTGCTTTCGTGCATTACGCCGATGGGGCTCCTGCAAAGATGCGTCAGCTTCAAAGATAAGGTCGCTCAGGGAATCAGTCCAAATCACGGCCTGTTTGCGTATCCGGTTTTGCAGGCAGCTGATATTTTGATTTTCAATTCCGACCTCGTACCAGTCGGAGCCGACCAAAAGCAGCACATAGAAGTAACGAGAGATATTGCTGACCGATTCAATAATACCTATGGCGAAATTTTCACAATGCCGAAAGAGCATATAATAAAACAGGTAGCTGTTGTGCCGGGAGTTGACGGCAGAAAAATGAGCAAGAGCTACGGCAATACAATCGGCATATTCGAATCGGAAAAAGACGTTCGCAAAAAGATTATGCGAATAGTTACGGATTCTACGCCGGTTGCCGAGCCAAAAGATACCCAAAAATGCAATGTGTTTGCCCTGCTGAAACTCGTGGCCAAAGAAGATGAACTCACCGAGTGGAAAAGCAAATATGAAAAAGGCGGAACTGGCTACGGCGATGTTAAAAAACGGCTCGCTGAATTGGTAATCGAATACTTTCAGCCGTTCAGAAAAAAACGGGCTGAGCTTGAAAATAATATTGCTCATGTGGAACAACTTCTGGCTAAGGGAGCCGAACGTGCGGCGATTGTTGCAAATAAAAAACTCGCCGAGGTAAGAAAAGTTGTGGGACTTGGGAAAAGTTGAGTAAAAAAACTGGTTGAGAAGTAAAGCGAAAAACAAAAAAACGAAATACGCTTCACGCAATACGAGATACGAATTTATGACTGATTATCGTGTAAATCTTGATATTTTTGCCGGGCCGCTCGATCTGCTGCTCTACCTTGTGCGCAAAGACGAGGTGGACATTTACGATATTTCCATAGCCAAAATTACCGAGCAGTACATACATTACATTGAGATGATAAAACAGCTGGACATTGAATTGGCAGGCGATTTTCTCGTAATGGCTGCCACGCTTATGCAGCTCAAGTCAGCAATGCTTTTGCCAAAAGCTGACCTTGAAAACGTAGAAGAAGATTTAAGCGACCCGCGCAGCGAATTGATTCGTCAATTATTGGAATACAAAACATTCAAAGATACAGCCGGCGTTTTAAGTGCCGCAGCCGCCGAGCAGATTCAGCGATTCCCGCGTCCGAGCGTAATAATCGACCGATTAAAACCAGATGCTCCGCCGGAAATCGATATTGAGCAAGTAAACGTATGGGACTTGCTCGAAGCATTTGATGCGATTTGCAGGGCCACCGGAGCAACGCTCGATTTGACGCATATTGAAGACGATACGCCAATCGATTTGTACCAGATTGAAATCCTGCACAGATTGCAGACAGAAGGCAATTTGAATTTTGAGCAAATTTTCATCGGCAGAGGCAATCGGCTTGTAATGGTTGGTTTGTTTCTCGCACTGCTGGAACTGGTTCGTGAAAAATTGGCAACCATTGAAAATATGCAATCTTCAAAACAGCTGTACGTCAGGCCGCTGACAGATGTGCCGGCTGAAAAAGCGGTTCAAGATGCGATGCTCGCTTCGCAAGAGGAAGAAGAAAAATCAGAATCACAAATCCCGCAAGCTGAAAAATCACAAGAAGCCGAGCCGTCTCGAAAAACACCGCCAATTGCAATTGTAGAAATCCCTGCAAAAAAAACAGGCACAAAAACTCAAACACAAAAATCGCAATTAAGCGAATTGTAAGTAAGGGACTGTTGTTAGTTGATAGTTGCTCGACTTTTCGTTTACTAACAACCAACAACAAGCAACTAATTTTTAGTTGACTAATTCGCATTTGGCTGATAGAATTCCCGCTGTATATTTGGTATCTATTATAATGAAAGGCAGGGGAAATGGCTGAAAACGTAATCGAGTTAAACGACACTACATTCGACGAGATTGTCCATAGCAGTGAAGTACCGGTTCTCGTTGATTTCTGGGCACCATGGTGCGGTCCGTGTAAAATGATGGCTCCAATCCTTGAAGAAGTCGCAGTTGATTACGTTGGCAAAGCTAAAATCTGCAAACTCGATACGGATGAGGCACGCGATAGTGCGATGGAATTTGGCATTAGCGCAATTCCAACAATCATTCTTTTTAAAAATGGCCAGGTAGAAAAGAAATGGGTTGGCCTCGCCAGCAAAAAAGATATAATTGCTGCAATTGATGAACTGCTGTAAAAAACAAAGTTTAAAGCTAAAAGTTTAAAACTAAAAACCATAGCTTAAAACTCAAAGCTGCCAATGTCCGGTTTAAGTTGCAGTCAAAAATTTTAAACTTTGAATTTTTGCTTTGAACTTTACACTTTAAGTTTTTAGTTTCTTTCCTACCATCCACTCGCTTGATTTGAATCATCCAGCTTTTGCTGCCACCAATTTGCATCTCTGAAATACTGTTTTAAGAGCATAGCTGTCAAAACGCCATCGGCAGTCGCCGTTGCAAGCTGCATCGCAGCCCCCAGGCGGCAATCACCAGCTGTAAAAACGCCGGGAATTTTCGTTCTAAGATACACACTATCACATTTTATAAAACCGCTCTCGGTCAAATCGACAAAACCCTTGAGAAATGCTGTATTTGGAACCATTCCGACAAAAATAAATACGCCGTCACAAGGATAGCTTTCTTCTTTTTCAGTTTTGACATTTTTTATTTTCGCCGCCTGAACTTTATCTTCGCCTTCGATTGCCGTTACGATTGAATCATATTTTACAAACAGATTTGAGTTCGGCTCATTCACTTTTGCGAGCAATTCTTCGGCAAGTGCTTTTGTAGCTCGAAATTCATCTCGGCGATGAACGAGCGTTACTTTTTCTGCAAATTTTGCGAGATGCAGTGTTTCTTCAATAGCTGTATTTCCGCCGCCAACAGCTACAACTTCTCTTCCTCTGTAAAAAGGTGCGTCGCAGGTTCCGCAATAGCTGACACCTGTTCCGGCATTTCTGAATTTTTCTTCGCCAGCTACGCCCAGTTTTCTGTAATCGCTGCCGGGTGCGAGAATGACAGCTCTTGAAACATATTTTTCATCGCCGCAGGAAATTTCGATATTTCCATCAGAAAGCTTTTCAAGTTTTGTAACTTCAGCTGTGGTTTTTATTTCAGCAGCAAAACTTTCTGCCTGCTCTTTCAACTGCTCAATTAAGGATGGGCCATCGATTTGTTTTATTCCGGGATAATTTTCGATTCGGTTGGTATTATTGATTTGTCCGCCGGGATAAAATTTTTCCAGAACGAGCGTTTTGAATCTGTCGCGTGATGCGTAAAGAGCAGCAGCCAAACCGGCCGGGCCTGCACCAACTATAATACAATCATAAATTTCCATTTTGAGTTACTCTTAAAAAACAAACAATTAGATATTAAAAATAATGATAAACAAGATAATCAAAGCCAATGAAAACACAAAATCCGGCCAAGCCGCCATTTGGTTCCCGTCTTTTTTCGCTTGGAATACTGTTTACTGCTTTTATTGAGATACCATAATTTTCCAAAACTGCCAAGCTGATTTTTGCCGGCTGGCGGCCCGCTTGACAAGAGCCTATTAAAATGGCAAAATCAGGGTTCGAGAAAAAAATTATTTTTGGACGGGTCAAAATGTCGCATAAAATTATATCGAGAGAGCAGCTTAGTGAAAATGTCTTTGCCATTGACGTAACCGCTGAGCTGATTGCGTCAGCTGCCAAGCCCGGCCAGTTTATAATTCTCGCAATAAACAGTGAATACAGCGAGCGGATTCCGCTGACGATTGCGGGCTGCGATACAGAAAAAGGCACAATTCGTTTGATTTGGCAGCGGCTCGGCAAAACCACCGCAGAACTGGCCGATTTGAAAGTCGGCGAGACAATAGAAAATATAGCCGGCCCTCTCGGCAAACCAACTCATCTTGAAAATTTCGGTTTGGTGGTTTGTGTTGGCGGCGGAATCGGCAATGCCCCGCTTCTTCCGATTGCAACAGCTCTTAAAAAACAAGGCAATAAAATCATCAGCATTTTGGGAGCAAGAAACAAAGAACTCTTAATTCTCGAAAAGGAATTTGCCGCAATTTCCGATGAGCTAATCGTAACAACAGATGATGGCTCGTATGGCCGAAAGGCACTCGTAACCGAGCCCTTAAAAGAAATTTGCCAGAGAAAGCAAAAGCCGGACAAAGTATTTGTAATCGGCCCAACAATAATGATGAAATTCTGCTGCGAAGTTACAAGGCAATTTGCTGTGCCAACGGACGTTTCGCTAAATACAATTATGGTCGATGGCACGGGAATGTGCGGCGGATGCCGTGTTGAAATTGACGGCAAACCAAAATTCGTCTGCGTTGACGGGCCAGAGTTTGACGGCCATAAAGTCAACTTCGATTTAATGCTCAAAAGGTTAAATGCTTATAAAAATAACGAACAAAAAGCACTTGAACAATACAAAAACCATAAATGTAAAATCGGATTAGATAAAAAAAAGAGCCCCGACAGTAATGGAGGGGAAATTATATGACAGAGCAGAAGCGACAACAACTTCTCGACGAATTACTTGAAAAGCAAAAGCAAGGCCAGTTAAAACCGGCTGATAGATTCGCCATACCTTGTCAAGCGATGCCGCAGCAGGATGCAATGGAAAGAAGAAATAACGTCGAAGAAGTTACAACCGGCTACAGCGAAACACAGGCACGGCTCGAAGCATTTCGCTGCCTCGGCTGCAAAACCGCACCTTGTGTTGCCGGCTGCCCCGTCAGAATAAATATAAAAGATTTCATTACAGCTATTGCAGATGGCGAATTCGCAAAAGCACTTGGAATTATTAAGGAAAATTCACTTTTGCCGGCTGTCTGCGGAAGAGTCTGTCCGCAAGAAGTACAATGTCAGGAAAAATGTACAGTCGGCTTGAAGTTCAAAGACGTAAATAAAGCCGTTTCAATCGGCCGATTGGAAAGATTTGTAGCTGACTGGGGCGCAGAGCAAAATGAAAAAGATGTACCAAAAATTGCTGCAAAAACAAAAATGAAAGTTGCAATAATCGGTTCCGGGCCTGGCTCAATTGTCGCAGCAGCTGACACGGCGAGAGCCGGACACGATGTTACCGTTTTCGAGGCCTTCCACAAGCCCGGCGGAGTAATGGTTTATGGAATTCCTGAATTTCGTCTGCCGAAAAAAATCGTCCAAAAGGAAATCGACGTTCTCGAAGAAATGGGCGTAAAAATCATTCGTAATTTTATCGTCGGCAGAACCAGAACCATTGAGCAGTTAATGAGCGAAGATGGTTTCGATGCGGTCTATATTGGCGTTGGAGCTGGGCTGCCGAGCTTTATGGGAATCCAAGGTGAATCGCTGGTCGGCGTTTACAGCGCAAACGAATATTTAACGAGAGCCAATCTTATGAAGGCCTACAAATTCGGCAACGGCTCGGATACGCCGATTATTCGCGCAAAAAAAATAGCTGTAGTGGGCGGCGGAAATGTGGCAATGGATTGCGCTCGAATGGCCTTGCGACTCGGAGCTGAAAAAGTTTATCTGCTCTACAGAAGAACTGAAAAGGAAATGCCCGCAAGAGTTGAAGAAGTGCATCACGCAAAAGAAGAAGGCGTTGAATTTCATACGCTGCAAAGCCCACAAAAAATCATCGGCGATGAAAACAGCTGCGTAAAAGCAGTTGAATGTATTAAATACCAACTCGGCGAGCCAGACGAATCCGGCAGAAGAAGACCGGTTGCAATAGAAAATTCAGAATTTACAATCGACCTGGATGCGGTAATCATAGCCATCGGCAATGGTGCAAATCCGCTCATCGGCCAAACCACGCCGAATCTGAAATTAAATAAATGGGGAAATATCATCGTTGATGAAAACTGCAAAACGTCAATCGACGGCGTTTGGGCAGGTGGTGATATTGTACTCGGCTCAGCTACTGTGATTCTCGCTATGGGCCAGGGCAGAGCAGCTGCAGTTGCAATTAATAAATACCTATCCGAAAAGCTATCCGAACGCTCCGGCGATAATTAACATTTTTGAAATGTTTGACGTATCGCGCGTTTGGAAGTATCATTCTCTGTTTCCGCTGTTTATTTTTAATCTTTCGAAAAAGGGCACAAGGTAAAATTATGGAAATTAAGCCGTTTAGAGCAGTCAGATTCGACAAAGCAAAAGTTGTTATCACCGGCAATTGCATCGCTCCGCCATACGACGTTATTGATGACAAATTGCGTCAGCAGCTTTATGAAAAAAACCAATATAATATTGTCAGAATTATAAACGGCAAAAAATCCGATTCCGATAACGAAAATAATAATCAATACACTCGTGCAGCTGAACATTTTAACAGCTGGCTCGAATGCGGAGCGTTAAAAAAAGATTCAGCTGATGCAATTTACGCTTACGTTCAGGATTTCCAAGTGGCCGGCGAAAAAATCTGTCGTAGTGGATTTATAAGTTTAGCCAAACTTGCAGAATTCACTCACGAAAAAGGCGGAATCAGTGCCCACGAACAAACGCTCGACAAGCCAAAAATCGACCGGCTGAATTTAACAAGAGCAACCGAGGCACAATTCGGCTTGATTTTTATGCTCTACGAAGATGCCGAGCAAACGGCAGATAAAATTATTGAAAAAGCAGCTGGCAGTGAGGCACTTATCGATTTTGAAGATGAGCAAAACGTCAGGCATAAATTATTTGCAATCAGCGACAAAAACGAAATCGAGCAAATCGAAAAAATGATGCTCGACAAAAACTGCATAATCGCTGATGGCCATCACCGCTACGAAACTGCCTTAAATTACCGCAAAGAAAGCAAAAATCCATCAGCCAACTACCAAATGGTGGCAATGGTCAATACGAATAATGCAGGACTTGTCGTTCTGGCCACTCATCGTTTGGCGGGCAATATGGACGGCTTTAATTTTGAAAAATTTATCGCGGACTTAAAAGAAAATTTCAAGATTACAGAATATCGTTTTGAAAACGAGCAGGAAAAATCAGCTGCAAAAGAAAAGATGCTCGAACAAATGAAGGCCGAACAAAAGCTCGGCAAAAACGTATTTGGAATCTATGGCAGCAATGGTACTTTTTACGCAGCGAGTCTGGAGAAAAAAGAAGCAATGGACGCAGCAGCCACCGGCAAAAGCGGCAATTGGAAAGCTCTTGACGTTTCCGTACTGCATAAGTTGCTCATTGAAAAGACGTTAGAACTCGACGAGGTAAAAGTAGCTGCCGGCGGAAATATAGAATATGTAAAAGACACCGGAAGCGGAATTGCCGAATCAATTGAAAAAGTTGACAATGGCCAAATGCAGACAGCGTTTTTTATGAATCCGCCAACAACCAAAGAAATAAAATCAGTTACGGAAAGCGGCGAAAAAATGCCGCAAAAATCGACATTTTTCTATCCGAAAATGTACACTGGCCTGACAATCAATAAATTGTGATTATAATTGCGATATACATCTTCTCTGTTTAAGACCTTTATTTCTCACCAAATCATCGTATTATTACCTGTTTACCGTCTTCATATCTCAAGTCATCGAAACAAACTTATACCCCATTTCACAAGGTGATAAATCACGAAAATACACAAGAACCAAGGCAAAAGTGTCCTCGAAACCGCACAACCAAAAATAAATTAGTTTAACGAACCTGTTTTTGGCGTACTCTTCTTCACCTTCTCTCGGTCGCGTGCATCCATTATAAAATTCCCTAACTCTATTTTTTGCACTCATAGTACTGCTCACTTACACAATCTTAATCTGGTTAGTAACCAATCCTTAATGATATCAAGCAGTTGGTTCAAATCCTTGCAATATTGGGGGACATCTACTCCATCAAAAGTAACCCTGAAACGGATTGATTCAATCGTAACAATAAAATTCAACAAAGGTCTATCGTCTCCATCTTTTGGTTGAACCGCCAGATACAATACCTTTTCATGTTCTCTGCACTGGCACCCATTATTAAAAAAATCATAACCGTTGTCATTCGCCAGTTTTCTGATTGCCCGTAATACCTCATCCCTGTTTTCTGTCATCTTATTTTCCTTTCAATTCTTCATTTTTTGCCGTATGACGATACAGGTTCGTTGAGTATAATTGCAATGACCATAAACAGTATCGCACAAACTATATCAATCGGCTGCCATATCTCACGTGACAGGTGTATCGGAATTAGTGGATTAAATAAAAGAGCGATAAAACCAAACAGCCAGATTGCCCACATCTTTTGCCAATTGTAAGCCACAAAAGCTGTATACACACTTGCGCCACAAACAACAAATCTGAGTAATTGATAATAACCATAAGGCCAAGGTGCCAATGCTAATAGTAGCATTATTGCTGTAATGATACTCGGTATCAGGTGAGGCCGATTATTAAGTAAGTGGCTATTCATTATATTCCCCTTTTCATAGAGGCCAGTTTTTTATAATCCCCAATTGACGGTATACCTGATAAGAGTCGGCAAACTTATATCGGCTGAAAAACGAGGTCAATAAATCAAAATTTGCCAATTGACAAGGGAAAAAGGGTCAGGAACATTTTTTGTCTTTTTGTTTCTGTTCCTGTCTACTATTTACAACAAAGGCAAAGCTTTTCCTTCTTTTATGAAATCCACAACTAACGAAGTCGGATTCTGCCACTGGCTTAAAGAGACAGGGACAATATCAAAGGAAAGCTCGAATTTTTCCACGAGCGCCCATTTTAGTCCCCTAAGCATTTCAGCTCTCTGGAAAACATCTTTCTCGTTAAAATCACGGGATATTATAGCTATATCCATATCGCTATCCTTTGTGAAATTTCCTTTGGCATAAGAACCAAAGATGAACATTTCATCAATTGTTATGCGGTCTTTAAGGAGCTTTTTTATCAGCTCTGCTGTTTCTCTAATTCCTGTTTGAGCCATTTTAGGGTCTCTTGCGATTCATCAAGTAATTTTTTTGTTTTGTCTTTACTGTATTCTTTTATCAATTCCTGCAATTCTTCAGGATACCTCGTAGGGACACTAACGCTATCAAGCATTTCCAGAAATTCCCTGATTTTTTCAGACAACTCCAATCGGATGCTCTGAGCAAGATATACCAAGCTATGAGTTTTAGAAGGATTTTTGCCGAGCTTTACTGCATACAATCCCTTGAGAGCTTTCTCGATTGACAAATGGCACATAAACACGCAGTAAATATGCCGCTCGCTGTCAAACATAGCACTGGCAGTATCCATATCGTAATCAGCTTGCCTGCTCCACTCTTGTGAACTTTTAATTCTATCCATATTGCCCTCATCGACCATTTTATATTTATTTTATTAAAATATCAAGATTTTGTCTTTTTTTGCGAACAATATTCCATTTGATAAACGTATTATGAGTTGTTAGTATAATTGTGTTTTCTAATAAATTTTAACTTTTTTCAAAAAGAAAGT
>JAGLNB010000230.1 GCA_023139715.1 Planctomycetota bacterium
CTTCTGGTATGATTTGTTTGATTATCTCGCTGTAGTTGGTTTCTTTGCTACGGGTTTTGTCGGACAGTTCCGAGCCGAATCCAATCATTTTTTTGCCAAGCCGTTTTTTGATAATATTTTCTATGCCTACGAATGTTCCGCCGCATATAAAAAGTATCTGAGAAGTATCCAGTTGTATGTAAGACTGTTCTGGATGTTTTCTTCCGCCTTGCGGTGGCAGATTAGCAATAGTTCCTTCAAGCATTTTTAATAATGCCTGCTGCACGCCCTCGCCGGAAACGTCTCTTGTAATGGAAACATTCTGGCTTGTTTTGCCGAGTTTATCTATTTCATCGATGTAAACGATTCCGCGTTGTGCCGATTCTATGTCGTAATCAGCAGCTTGAAGCAGTCGCAATAGAAAATTCTCAACATCTTCGCCGACGTATCCGGCTTCAGTTACGGTAGTCGCATCGCATATTGCAAACGGCACTTTCAGTGATTTTGCGAGCGTTCGAGCAAGAAGCGTTTTTCCCGAGCCGGTTGGGCCGACCATAAGAACATTTGATTTGTCGATTTCAACATCGTTATTACTGCTGCCCGCATGCAGAAGCCGCTTATAATGATTGTGCACGGCTACTGAAAGATATTTTTTGGCGTGCTCCTGACCGATTACATATTGGTCGAGATATTCTTTTATATCCCTCGGCTTTGGTATATCCTGCTGTTTGAGTGCCGGTTTAGTGGTTGGCTTTCGGTTTTGCTTGATAATGTCATGACAAAGCTCGATACATTCAGGGCAGATAAAAACGTTGTTTGGCCCTTCAATGAACGTGTCAGTTTGACGGTTTGCTGTTCGACCGCAAAAGCTGCACAATGCCTTGTTTTTATTATTATCTGAATTTGCCATTATTAAATTCCTGTTTTAGTCATAAATCTTTCTTTATACTCCAACACATTGTAATTCAGAAAAGTTATTTGGGCAAGTTATTTGCCTGTGTTTATTGGTTAGTTTTTCTGATTAAGCTGGGATTTTAACGTGTCCAGTTTTTCCAGCCATAATGGCGGAATATGGGTGTAGCTGTTTTCAATAACTTCTATAGTGTGCAGGATGTCTGTTTTTTGTGTTTGCGGACATTTGGCCTGGCAGAATAGCTCATAAAATTTAGCCCGCCACCATTTCAAGCTTCTTTGGTTTGTTGCATAACTGTTAGTTTTATGTATTTGAGCAAGTTCTGCCCATAGCTCGGCTGCTTTGCAGAATTCACCCTGTTCGGCCGACAGCCGTGCTTTGCAGCGAATAAGGTTTACTTTGCTTGTATTTGGGGTTTCCATACTACTAAGCAGTTCCTGGATTCTTGATAGTTCCTGCTGATTGTTTTTATTTATGAAAATATTTATTTCCGCGAGAATCAAATTTGATTGCCGACTGTTGCAGCAATCATAACAGAATTCAGCTAATTTTTTGCTGTCTTCTATTGTGCCGACAAAGTTTGTGCAATCTGCCTGAACTTGCTCGATGGTTTCAACTATTTCCGACACAAATTCCATTATTTCAATTGCATATTTGCAGCCGTTGCCATCTGTGATTAAATTTGCCAGCTGTTCTAACAGCAGTACTTTCTGGCAGGGCGAATCATATTGTTTTTGTCTGCTCGCTTTTATTGCAAGTTCAAGTTTTGCTGTTTTGTTATAATTTCCGCAATTACTGTCCGCTATTTCTTGAAGTAGTTTTTCTGCTTTTTCGGTTTGTCCACAACTGTTAAAAATTGTAGTGTAAAAGTATTCCAGCTTTTCATCGATTTTTCCGTTGGCTATTGTGCGGTAATTTTCAAACGCTTCGATTGCGAGTGAGCAATCAATTTTTTCTTCATTGAACAGGTTGTAAGCAAATTGTGCTGCTTGCTGGGCAATTTTGGCTGGAGTTAGATTTAGCTTCTCATTTTTTTGCAATTGCTGCAATTTGCTTGTTTCCAGCAGGAGATTGACAGTTTTATTTGGAGCCGAATCAGCAAAGGCAACGGCTGTTACATATAATATAAGGGGAGTTTGAAGTTTTCTGGTTTTTGAAAAATAATCCAGCATTTGGCGATAATTT
>JAGLNB010000231.1 GCA_023139715.1 Planctomycetota bacterium
GATGGTTTTGGTTTTGCCACTTCCAATGGCAGTCATCACAAAATACCGCAGATTGGTATTGCGATTCTCGAAGATGACGTTGAAATCGGCACTTGTTGCGCGATTGAGCGAGGCACGCTGGATGATACGGTGATCGGCAAAGGCAGTAAGCTTGGAGATTTGATTGCGATTGGCCACGGCACAAAAATCGGCGAACATTGTTTGCTCGTAGCTCAGGTTGGAGTGGCTGGCTCTGCGAGACTTGGAAACTATTGCGTAGTTGGCGGCCAGGCGGGCATTGTCGGCCATATAAATATCGGAAATGGCGTTCAGATTGCAGCCCAATCCGGAGTGATTAATGATGTTGCTGATGGGAAAGCCATATTTGGTTCACCTGCTGTTGAGGCCGGTAAGGCCAGAAGGGCATACAGCTTGATACAATATTTACCTGAGATGCGGCAGAAAATTCGCAAACTTCAAAAGCGGCTTGACAAGATTACTTCCTCCAATAATCCGGATTCACAAGAGTCGAATAAATAGCGACAATTATGATTTCTAAATTATTTTCATTCGAGCGCAAATGTAGTGGCGCAAAAACCATCGGCCTTATTGCAGGTCAGGGCAGATTGCCTTTTCTTGTAGCCGAAGGAGCAAAAGCTGCCGGATTAAAAGTTATTTGTGTTGGCCTGGCGGATAATGCCGAGCCGCAGCTTGCTGATAAGGTTGACGTTTTTTATGATGTTGCGATTGCCCGGCCGGCCAGCTGGATACGCAAATTGAAAAAGCATGGCGTAACAAAAACCATTATGGTAGGGCGTGTTGCCAAGTCGCGACTTTTTACGCCGTGGCGCATCCTGAAATATCTGCCGGATTGGCGTTCGATTAGAATTTACTATTGGCGATTGCGTAGCAAAGATAAACAAAACGATACACTTCTTAGTGCACTGGCCGAAGAGCTTGCCAGCGGCGGAATAATATTGGAGAATTCCACTATGTATTGCAAGGAGCATTTGGCAACAGCCGGCGTTATGACAAAAACTCAGCCGGGAAAATCGGTTGAGGATGATATTGAATTTGGCTGGAATATAGTCAAAAAACTTGGCGAAATTGATATTGGCCAGGCGATAGCTGTTAAGGAAAAAGAGGTGATTGCTGTTGAGGCGTTGGAGGGTACGGCAAAAATGATTGAGCGAGCTGGTCAGCTTTGCAAAGCCGGCGGATGGACGCTGCTTAAAACTTCCAAGCCGCAGCAGGATATGCGATTTGATGTGCCCTGTGTTGGGCCGGACACCATAAAAAGTTTATCCGAAAATCAAGCCGGATGCCTTGTCGTGGAGGCAGATAAAACCATAATCATCGATAAACCGGACACAATAGAACTGGCTGATAAGCTTGGTATAGCTATTTTGGGGCGATAGTTTTGATTGACGGCTTTGATAAAATACGAATGGATGGTCGGGCGTTGTGCGTTAATCGAAATTTTCGCAATGAAGAATTTGAGAAAATTTTATCAGCCGGCGAAGAAAATCTAAAGCAATATTATAAAGCTGTTACGATTCCATCTTCAAAATTCGCAAGGGTACTTAAGCTGGCTGTGGAATTTAATGACGTTGAGGAAACCATTTATTTCAAGCAGTATTTGTACAGGTCATTTTTCGATTTTATTAAGCATTGTTTTCGTTTGAGTCGTGCTGGCCGTGCGTTGGGGGCAGCAGCGATGCTGGAGAAAAATGATTTTTCTACTCCGGCGGTTGTTGCAATTGGTAAAAGTGATTCCAAACGAGCGGATAAATTTTTAATAACTCTCCAGGTAAATAACACCGAATCAATTCGTAAATTTATTTCAGAATCGCTTGCTGCTTTGAGCAAAGAGGAGTTGAGAGACAGACGCCAATTGATTTGTCAGTTTGGCCGAACTGTTGGCCGAATGCACGCTGCTGGGATTTGTCATGGTGATTTTCGATTGGGAAATGTGCTTGTGAGAAAAGAGGGCGGCAATTGGCAGTTTTTCTTTTTGGATAATGAGAGAACGAGAAAATTATGGCATTTGCCTTTACGACTTCGCCTGAAAAATCTGGTTCAGATAAATATGTTTCGTGCAGCAGCGATAAGTAATGCTGACAGAATGCGGTTTTTCAAATCTTATCTAAAAGAAAATCCGAAATTGAAAACAGGGCAAAATAAATTAGCTGCAAAGATAGTTTCAAAAACGTTTGCGAGGATGAAGTAGTTTTTTTGAATTTTTAGAGTACTTTAATATTTTCTGTTCAGCTTTAAGCTTGTTTTAGAAATCGCAGGTCATTTTCAAACAGCAGGCGAATATCTGTTATTCCGTATTTTCTCATAGCCAGTCGTTCTATTCCGAATCCGAAAGCCCATCCGGTATATTTTTCATTGTCTATTCCAACAGCATCGAAAACATTTGGGTCAACCATTCCACAGCCGCCCATTTCAATCCAGCTTTCCTTGCCATTTTTATCAATCCAAAGCAAATCAATTTCGGCGCTCGGCTCGGTAAATGGAAAGAAGCTCGGCCGGAATCGCCATTTTGTGTCAGCTCCGAAAAATGCGTGAATGAATTGATTGATAGCTGTTTTCATATCCACCATACTGACATTTTCATCAACAACGAGGGCTTCCAATTGATGGAACACATACATATGCGTTGCGTCAACGGTGTCGGGGCGATAAACCCTTCCCGGAGCAACAACTCTGATTGGCGGTTTATTGTTTTCCATAACTCGAATTTGAATTGTCGAAGTCTGGCTCCGTAGCAAGGTTGTATCGTCGATATAAAAATTGTCGAGCGGGTCTCGTGCCGGATGTTCTTCGTTGATATTTAGCGCGATAAAATTATGCCATTCGTCTTCGACTTCCGGGCCGTATGCAAAATCAAAACCCATTCTGCCGAATATTTCCAGCAGTTCATTTGTTGTTTGCGTTATGATGTGGCTTTTGCCGACATTTGGAATTATGCCGGGAATGGTAACATCTATTGAATCAGCAGTTTTGTTTTGTTTTTTGGCTAAGGTTGCTTTTAATTGTTCAAATGCTGCGGTTACTTCTTTTTTTACTTTGTTTGCAAGCTGACCTGCTTTTGGTTTTTCTTCTGTGGAAAATTTACCTATCTGGCTGAGCATCTCCGTAACCTGGCCTTTTCGAGCCAGATATTTTATACGGAATTCCTCCATCGCCGCCGAATCTTCGATGTTCTTTAAGGCAGCGAGAGCTTCTTTACCAATTTTCTCGAACTGCTCAAGCATTTTATATCGCTTTTTTGACAATCTCGACAATCGAATCGAAACCAGCCGGGTCGGCTATTGCAATTTCGCTCAGCATTTTTCTGTTGAGCTGGATATTGGCTTTTTTGCAGCCGTTTACAAACTCGCTGTACCTTATGCCTCTTTGTTTGCAGGCGGCATTGATACGGATTATCCAGAGTTTGCGGAAATCACGCTTTTTGAGTTTGCGGCCGATTCGGGCATTGACTCCAGCTCGAACCACAGCTTCTTTTGCGAGTCGATAAAGTCGGCCGGCTGAGCCGCGATGTCCTTTGACAGCTTTTAGAATTCTTTTTTTGGCTTGATGTCTTGCTGCACCTTTTCTTGCTCTTGGCATATCAGCTTTCCTTTAAGAGTTTGTTATATTTACGGCCTACTGACGGCAGCTGATAGAACCATTATTTTACGGTAATGGTCATAAGCCGAGAAGCGGGCCACGCTAATTAATTATTAGCGGTGATTGATTTTATTTTCTTTATTTGCCGAGTTTTATTTTTGCTGTTTTAGCGGACGCACTATTCATTATTGATGGGCTGGTGATTCGCCTTCTGCGTTTTGCATTTTTCGTACTCATCAAGTGTCCGCCGAACGCACCCTTACTTTTCACTTTACCTGAAGCGGTAATTTTCACTCTTTTTGCTAATCCCTTATGGGTTTTCTGTTTTGGCATTTTACTGATTCCTCTAACGAGTACGCATAACAACCTGAAATTACAAAGAAAGCCAGCTTATAGTATTTATTACAGCTGGTCAATAGCGCAGTGCGAAAATATCCTGAAAATTGGCAAATTAACGGCGATATTCGATATATACTGTTCACGATTGAATTTTCCCGTTTGTACGCGGGTAAATAACTTAAAAATAAGCAGTTATGGTTTTATTCGCGGACATTTACTACCCTGAAGGGTATAAATATTGTTTTTTACCCAAATTTTACTGGCCGAATTACGATGCCAATTATTTTATTGGCGAAATTAGCATGGTCATTCGCCTATTGGCCATCCTGCCTCGCTGCTCAACTTTTGCCAGGTCTTCAAGTTTTTCGCTTATTTGAGCAAACACTTCATGCCCTCTATCTCTGTGCAGCATTTGTCGTCCGCGGAACAACATTGTAAATTGCACCCGATGGCCTTTTTCCAGAAATTCACGTGCATGCTTGAGCTTGATTTCCATATCATGCGTATCAGTTTCTGGCCGTAGCCGAACTTCTTTTAGCGTATTTACGTGTTGTTGACTTTTCTTATGGCTCTGACGCATTTTGCGTTTCTGTTCGTATTGCCATTTGCCGTAATCCATAATTTTGCAAACTGGCGGGTCGGATGTAGGCGCAACTTCAACGAGGTCGAGGCCGGCCTGGCGTGCCTTGCTAATCGCTTCGAGTCGTGTAACTATTCCGACTTTATTATTTTCTTCATCGATTAAGCGAACGTTTTCCGCTCTGATTCCCCCGTTTATTTTCAATGCTTGCTTACTGATTGTATATCACCTGACCTTTCCAATTGACTATCAATAATTTTTACTTTATATTTGTAAATCTGTTTCTTTATCGGCTATTTTATTCTCTGTACTTCTCAAAAACTCATCGATGGCTATGGTTTTGGTTTTTTGACAGCCCGCCATTCTCACATTTACGGTATTCGATTCGGCTTCTTTTGGGCCTACAATCAGCATATATGGCACTTTTTCGCCGTGAGTTTTTGCGATTTTTGCATTTATTTTTTCGTTCGACAAATCCACACTGCATCGAAGATTCGCATCTTTTAGTTTTTGATAAACAGCTTTTGCATAATCATTTGTTTTCTCACTGATTGTAAGAATTCTCACCTGTTGCGGTGCCAGCCATAGCGGCATATTACCCGCATAATGCTCAATCAGAATTCCTATAAATCTTTCGAATGAGCCAAGCACTGCTCGGTGAATCATCACCGGCGTTTTCTCGATATTATCTTTGTCAGTATAAACAAGGCCAAATCGCAGCGGCATTGAGAAATCCAATTGAATCGTTCCGAGCTGCCACGACCTGCCGAGACAATCCTTTATATGGAAATCTATCTTCGGCCCATAAAAAGCACCATCGCCCTCATTGATATTATAATCGATATTTTTTTGTTTCAGTGCATTTTTCAAAGCGTTTGTTGCCGTGTCCCACATTTCATCTGAACCGATATGCTTTTCGGGTTTTGTCGAAAGCTCGATATGAAAATCTTCAAATCCGAACGCTCTGTAAATTTCAAATGTGAGTTCGATTACGCCGATGATTTCAGCTTCGATTTGCTGCGGCGTGCAGAAAATATGAGCATCGTCCTGCGTAAATTGTCGCACTCTAAAAAGCCCGTGCATAACGCCGCTCGCTTCGTGACGATGTACCAGGCCAAGCTCAGCTACTTTCATCGGGAATTCACGGTATGAATGTTGACGTGCTTTATAGACCAGGCATCCGCCGGGGCAATTCATCGGTTTAATTGCGTAGTTGTTTCCATCCACGTTTGTGAAATACATATTTTCTTTGTAGTTGTCCCAATGGCCGCTTTTGTGCCACAATTCTTCATTTAAGATAATTGGCGTACGGATTTCCTGATAACCATATTTGTCGTGTATGCTTCTCCAGAAATCGATTATCTCATTCCAGATAACCATTCCCTTTGCGTGAATGAATGCAAAACCTGGGCCGGCCTGATTGAAGCTGAACAAATCCAATTGTTTTCCGAGCAGCCGATGGTCGCGTTTTTTTGCTTCTTCGAGTCGTTCAAGATAAGCGTCCAGTTCTTTTTTTGTTTGCCAGCAAGTACCGTAAACTCTTTGCAGCATTTTTTGAGTTGCATCGCCGTGCCAATATGCACCAGCCACCGACATAATTTTAAAGCTGCCGATTTTGCCGGTACTCGGCACGTGCGGGCCTCTGCACAAATCTTCAAAATTTTCTGAATGTGAATAGAAACTGAGCGTATTACTGTCAGCGTTTTTGACATTATCGAGTTTGTATTTATCATCGGCCAGTTTTTTTAATGCTTCATCTTTTATCATTTCCGTCCGCACGAAAGGGGTGTCTGCTTTTACTATTTTCAGCATTTCATTTTCTATGCGCTGGAAATCATCTGGCCGAATCGGCTCATCGAGATCTATATCGTAATAGAAGCCGTTTTCGATGGTCGGCCCATAGACGAGTTTTGCGGCTGGAAAAATTTTGCATATTGCCTCAGCCATTATGTGAGCACAGCTATGCCGCATAATTTCGTCAGCTTCGCTGCTTTTTGGCGTGATGATTTCTATTTTGACATCATTATTGATAGGAGTTGAGAGGTCTTTTAGTTCGCCGTTGATTTTTGCAGCCAACGCTGCCTTTGCAAGTGCGGGACCTATTTTTTCAGCTGCCTGTTTTGCAGTTTCGCCGTTTTCTACTTCTAAGATACTGCCGTTTGGCAGTGTTACTTTTGGCATAAGTTTGTCCATTATAACCTGAATATATCTTTACTTTCCTGTGGTAAACCTACCTTTATGCAGTGGTTCTGTCAAGGTTAAATGCCGGTTAAAGTGTATTTACATATGGGTTTATTTTTATGTTTTTTTGTATTAATTATGCCTATAAAAAAAGCCCTGCTTTTGGCAGGGCTTTTTATTTTGATTCTCGCTATAAACTTAGCCGGGAATTACGTTGGTTGCACATGGGCCTTTCTTGCCTTGGCCGACTTCGAACTCAACGGTTTGACCTTCGTCGAGTGATGCGT
>JAGLNB010000232.1 GCA_023139715.1 Planctomycetota bacterium
TCCTGTACCGTAAAACCACAGGAAAGCTATTGCACCGCTTGTTGGAGCGGTAAATACAGAATACCCGTAGATATTGCAATGAACAAATTCTCTATGGAGCATTACCAGTTACATATGTTTGATGAAATCGATACTTAAAATTGAGAATCGAAAACAATGTCAAAATACATCAGCTATGAACAATCCGGCGTAAATATAGATGCCAACGATGAAATGGTTGAGCAGATTTATTCGCATGTCGCCAAAACATTCGGGCCAAGGGTCATTGACGTAAAAGGTGGCTTTGCCGGGCTTTTTCGGCTGGATTACGATGAAAAACTCTTCAAAAAAAATTACAAAAACCCTGTCCTTGTAGCTTGTACCGATGGCGTTGGCAGCAAAGTTCAATTGGCTGCAAAAATGAAAAAATTTGATACCATCGGCATTGATTTGGTTGCGATGAGCGTCAATGATATGCTTGTTGGCGGAGCAGAGCCGCTGTTTTTTCTGGATTACATCGCTGTTCACAAATTGATTCCTAAGGAAATAGCAGAACTGGTAAAAGGCATAGCTGCTGGCTGTCGTATGGCTGATTGCGCATTAATCGGCGGTGAAACCGCGGAGATGCCGGGCACATACCGTAAAAATGATTTCGATTTGGCTGGATTTGCAGTAGGTGTTGTAGAACGCAAAAAAATCCTAACAAGTAATGCTGTAAAACCAGGCGATAAAATTCTTGGCCTTGCTTCAAGCGGCTTGCACAGCAACGGCTATTCTCTTGTTCATAATATCTGCTTTAAAAAATCAGCTTTGAAATTGACAGATAAACCCAACGAACTCCAAGGTTGTCAACTTGGCGATGTGCTGCTGGAGCCAACAAAAATATATGTCCACTCAATAGTAAAACTGCTCGCTCAATATAAAGTAAAGCAAATCATTCACGCAATGGCACATATTACTGGCGGCGGTCTTGTGGGAAATATTCCGCGAGTACTGCCAAAAAACTGTAATGCTGTCATAAAGAAATCAAGCTGGCCAATAAACAATATATTTACATTTCTACAAAAGCAAGGTCCTGTCGAAGAAGCCGAAATGTTCAGAGTTTTCAATATGGGCATAGGGTTCGTATTGATTGCAGCTGAAGATTTTGCAGATTCTGTCGCCGGCAAACTAAAAAAATATGGCGAGCAGGTCTATCAAATAGGCACCATTACCAAAGGCAGTGGCAAAGTGGTTCTCGAATAGCTCGAAATGCCAAACTCAAAATACAGCCAGTTCGCGGCAGCAGCGGCCATTTATGCTGGTTTTGCCGTTTATCTTTATCAGCCATATTTCAGGCATTTTAAGTTGTTGGAGTATTTGTTTGCTATAAATTCCTGTCTTGCTGCTCTTGGATGTTTTACGCTTAGCCGGCTATGGATTAGGGGGTTTTTCGCTTCGCTTTTTGCAGGAGCAATTTATGGCTTTGGCCCATTTGTACTTAGCTTAACAAATTATCATCCAGCAGTCGGTTTCTTAGCTGCTGCAGTTGCCTGGCTGTTTTGCCCAGCTGCATTTATTGCCCGAACCAAACGATACTATTTAGCTTCACTTTTTGCAGTTATACCATTTCTCACAATAATTCTTTTTTTTACATTGTTCGCTCATATACGATTTTTTCCTATGGCCCTGCAGGAACGATTGTATCTCGTCGATTTAACGGGATTGCTGTTTCCACTTATAGCTATAAATCGCAGTTCAACACTTATTGGTTTTTATCATATTCCTTTAGCGGCTTTAATACTTGGTTTTTTTGTACTGTTTTACAAAAGACAGTTTAGCTTAATAACCATATTTACAATTGGAACGATATTGGCTGTCTGTAATTCTTTTCTGAATGTAAGTCCACTAATGTGGATTGCGATTCCCGTCCTTTGTTGTTCTGTTCTGATTGGCGAAGGAATATCACACTTAACGTCCGCTGGATTTTCTGATAGAAAGCCGATTTTATTTACAACAATAGTTATGGGAATCTTTGCCATTGTGGCATTGCTTTTGGCAACAAAATATTTTCAAACATTCGCCGGCCTTACAAATAAATATGCTATGCTTTTTGTAGAAGCGGCAAAATTATATATATTCTCTGCGGTTTCCATTGCTATTATCTATTTTGTAGCCAGAGCAAAGCTGCAAATTTATTCACTACGGTTAACCGTTTTGTGTTTGGCGATTTCCATAGATATATTTTTCAGTTCCCGATTTATTATTGACAAAATTTTTTAATTCACCTGTAAGCAAATTTTCGCTATAATCCCTTTTCTGAGTATTTTTTACAAATCGTCTCATAACTTTATTTATGCTGTGTTATCAGTATAAAAATGAGGTTTTGGGGCTAACGAAACAAGCTACCAAGGAGATTTTTATGTCTGACAAATGTGATTGCGGCGGCGGCTGTTGTGGTGGTGATAATTCAAAACAGGCGTTTGAAGCAAAAGTACAAAAGGTAATTGAAGTTATTCGGCCTATGCTCCAGAATCACGGCGGTGATATTGAGTTGGTTGACAGTGATGGCAGCAGCAAGGTCAAAGTTCGCCTTCAGGGAGCTTGTCGCGGCTGTCCGGGAGCCCAAATGACTCTTAGAATGGGCGTTGAACGCTTACTGAAAGAACATATGCCGGAAATAAAACAAGTAGAAGCTGTTGACTAATTTTGTTGCCCGAATTTTTTATATGTTCTGCAATTTATTTCTAAGATAATTTGCCGTATAGCTTTTTTTATTTTTACATATTTCTTCAGGGGTACCTTTTGCAAGGATTTGGCCTCCGGCATCTCCGCCTTCGGGGCCGATATCAATGATGTAATCGGCCATTTTTACAACATCCAGATTATGTTCTATCACTATTATGGTGTTGCCCTTATCGCATAGACGCTGAAGAACATTCAAAAGATTATGGATATCATCAAAATGCAATCCAGTTGTCGGCTCATCGAGCACATATAAAGTATGACCTGTGGAATTTTTGCCAAGTTCCGAGGAAAGTTTTATACGCTGGGCCTCTCCTCCAGATAAGGTTGTCGAGGCCTGTCCCAGCTTAATATAACCGAGCCCAACATCGTTAAGTGTTTTTAGAAATCTAATAATCGTTGGAAAATTAGCAAAGAATTTAAGAGCATCCTCTACCCTCATATCCAGCACATCTGCAATATTTTTGTTTTTGTAAGTAATCTGCAATGTTTCGGCATTGTATCTGGTCGATTTGCATTGCTGACAATTAACATAAACATCCGGCAAAAAATGCATTTCGATTTTTTTCGTACCTTGCCCTTTGCAATGCTCACAGCGGCCGCCTTTAACATTAAAGCTGAATCTGCCGGGTTTAAATCCGCGAATTTTCGCCTCACGTGTCATTGAAAACAATTTTCTGATTATGTCAAAAACGCCCGTATAAGTAGCCGGATTACTTCTCGGCGTTCTTCCGATAGGCGATTGGTCAATTTCCACAATCTTATCGACTTGCGATGAGCCGAGAATGATTTTGTGTTTACCGGGTTTTTCGCGGGAGGCATAAAGTTTTCGTTTCAGGGCTCTTAACAAAATTTGTGTTACAAGAGTACTTTTTCCAGAGCCGGAAACACCCGTAACGCAGGTAAAGACTCCGAGCGGAAATTTAACATTTATATTTTTTAGATTATTTTCGCTTGCCCCTTTAACCTCTATGGCTTTTGTCATATTGCATTTGCGTCTTTTGGTCTGTGAGCCGATGGTTTTTTTTCCGCTTAGATACTGACCGGTCAGTGATTGCGAACAATTAATAATATCATCATAATTACCCTGAGCAACAACTTGTCCGCCGTGAGCTCCCGCGGCCGGCCCAATATCCACAATATGTTCAGCAGCTTTGATAATATCTTCATCATGCTCAACTACTATCACTGTGTTGCCGATTTTACAGAGTTCCTGCAATATGCCGAGCAATCTGTCATTATCGCGTTTATGCAAACCTATCGTTGGCTCATCCAGCACATAGCATACGCCAACCAGACCGCTTCCAACCTGAGTAGCAAGCTGTATTCGCTGTGCTTCTCCGCCTGATAGAGTACTACTTTTCCTGTCAAGAGTAAGGTATCCGAGCCCAACATCTGCCATAAATTTTAATCTTGCATTTATTTCTTTTAGTATTTGTGCAGCTATGATGGTTTTTTCCTGGTCTAATTTAAGCCGCCTGAAAAAAACTATCGCTTTTTCGATGCTAAGTGATGTCAGCTGATGAATATTTTTTTCTGCTATAGTTACGGCCACCGCTTCCGGCCTTAGCCGCGTACCCAGACAGCTTCGACACGGCTGCTCCGAAAGATAGCTGTGCAATCTTTGTTTTACGTATTCACTGGCAGTGCCGTTCCATCTTCTCAGGAGATTAGGAAGAACACCCTCGAATTTCAATCCGTATTTCTTCGCATCCTCCGGCTTGGTTCCATACATAAGAATTTTTTTTATATTTTCCGGTATCTCTTCAAAAGGCATCGCCTTGCTTATTCCCATAGCGCTACAGAATTTTTTTGTGAGCCGGTTATAGAGAATATTCATTCTCTTTCCGCCTTTTCGCCATGCGATGACAGCACCATTTTCAAGTGATTTGGTTTTATC
>JAGLNB010000233.1 GCA_023139715.1 Planctomycetota bacterium
GTTTTTAATGGCTATCGACGAGTACAAAAAGAAAAACGCAAAACCATTTCCAACCTGGACAGAAGTACTCGAAATTATAAAGGCGATGGGCTATCGCAAAGTTGCTGAGCCGCAAGCACTGGCTCAGTTTAAGAAAAAGCAATAGTTTCCTGATTAAATTAGTTTTATCGTTAGAAAAAAAGCGGCTGGAAAAACCATGTGGTTTTCCAGCCGCTTAATTATAAACTTTTACCGCTGAAAATTATCTTATGTCAGCTTATTTTTCAGAAACCATATCCGGCTTGTTTTAACTGTTCCTGAGTTGGTATGTTGGTATAAGTTTCGCCGCGAGGGCCAATGTAAACAACGCCTTGCTTTGCCAACTTGACCGGCGTAATTGAGCCGTTGCTGTTGGTTACATTGATTGTGATAGTATTCATTTCCTGATAGATTTGCTGCCTTTCAGAGGCGGCTTTTTTCTTGTCCTGTTCATTGCCTATCATATAGCCGGCTCCACCGCCGACAGCTGCTCCGATTAGCGTTGATTCTGGACTGCGACCTGCCAACTGGCCTATTCCAGCACCGGCTAAGGCACCTATAGCAGCGCCAGATTGGGCATCGCTTTCACAGCCGACAAAAAACATTAAACCAAAACATACCCCAACTACCATTAAAATTGTAAGCATAATTCTACTCATTTTATACCTCCATCAGATTCAAGAAAATGTGTTCTCAGCTTCATTATTCAACCCCTTTTTATTCAACCCCTTCTATACCACCATTTTACCATTAGTTTTACTGCATAATCAAGTGAATAATTCTTTGGACTTGTAAAATATATCAAGTCGATTATATTTGTCGGTTGTTATAGCATAAAAACTTAAAAGGAGCCAAAATGAGACCCAAATTAATAGTTTCCGGTGCTGCCGGCCGAATGGGCAGACGCATCCTTTCACTATCTATAGACGCTTGTAAGTTCGATATTATTGCAGCAATCGAAGGAAAAGGACACAGTGATATTGGCAGCGATGCTGGGGTGCTTGCAGGGTCTTCGGCGATAAATATCAAAATTGACAGCACTTATCCGGCTGATGCTGATATGGTAATAGATTTTTCGCAGCCGCAGGCAATGAAAGATACGCTCAATTACTGCCTGACAAATTCAGCAGCTCTGGTTTTGGGTACTACCGGCTTATCCGATGAGCAGCAGATGCAATTAAAAGAAGCCGGCAAAAAAATCCCGATTTTGTATGCTACAAATATGAGCGTTGGAATGAATGCTATGTTCGCCTTAGCTGGCAGGGTAGCTTTAATGCTTGGTGATGATTATGACATTGAAATAGTTGAGCAGCACCATCGCTTCAAAAAAGATTCGCCAAGCGGAACAGCTTTGACGCTGGCTGAAAATATTTGCGATGCAACCGGCAGAAATTTTCCGGATTGTTTAACTCACGGCAGAAACGGCAAAGAAGTCCTGCGTAAAAAAGGTGAGATTGGAATGCACGCTATTCGAGCGGGCGATATAACCGGTGTTCATTCGGTGATGTTCGCTGCAACTGGTGAAACGCTGACATTAAATCATACAGCTAACAGCAGAGATACTTTCGCACAGGGTGCTTTGCGAGCAGCTGACTGGCTACTTGACAAAAAACCCGGATTGTATTCGATGGCTGATTGCCTTGGTCTTTCGTAAAATTTAGAATTATTGATACAACGTTGCTATTACGCTGGTTGCGTTGAAGATGCAATGAATGAAAATCGGCCTAAACAGTGAGCCGCTTTTTTCATACGAGTAGCCCATGCACATTGAAAGCACAAATAAAGCTGGCCAATGAGCCGGGTTTTCGTGGAACATGGCAAAAATAACTGAGCTTATTGCTATTGAACGCCATGGTTTTGATAAATATGAACGAATAATCGTTTGGAATAAGCCGCGAAATATTATTTCCTCAAAAACAGGCACCACAAAAATCGTCGTAACCACAATCAAAATTTTCAGTGATAGTTGCTGATATGCTGCTATCGTTTTTAGTTCTTCGTGTTGCTGTATCTGGAAATCACCGCCGAAAATAATTTGGCCGATTAGCATTGTCAAAACCACAACAGCCAGCGTGACCGGCCAGATGGAAATAAAATTGAGTATTGCTGCGAAAAAATCTTTGATTATTGTTTTGGGATTTAAGCCGAA
>JAGLNB010000234.1 GCA_023139715.1 Planctomycetota bacterium
GGCGGAAATCGAGTTGCAATTCGATTTTGCCATTTAGTCTATTTAATATTTTCAGCTACGATTGTGCGGACAAAATCTAATTTTCCCTTTTCACCACTATTCTGTTCATTGCTCGACATCACTGTTTATTATCCTCTTTTTTCTTCAGGAGATTCGATTGTAGTTTTGCTCGGAGAAACCCCTTTAGCTATTGCAAAGCCGGATATTCCAGAAAGTATAGGAAGACCTGCCTCTGCAGAAATTGTTTTTGTTAATAATAGCAATGTAAGAGTAATTATAATTAGTGCGGCAATTAAAGTTTGTCCATAAGTTGTCCAAAACTCATTGCGTCTTTCAAGAAAATTTGAAAAAGACTCATGAAGGTATCGCAAAAGAGTTCTGCTCTCATAATCACTTCTGTGGCGGTGGGACAGTACTTCCCAGAATGGGTGAGAATATTCTTTTGATAGTATTCCTAAGGAGCGAGTAAAAAGCAACCACCCAAACACAACGATAGCAAGTATAGAAACTATTCCTATCGCCCCAACAAAAATACAAACCCAAAAGATAAGTGATTCCATAACCTCTCCTTTTCGATTGAAAAAGGTATCTCGCTACTATTTATTCAAAAACTCATTTATTGATTTGAATAATGGCGGTATTTTATTCTGCACTACATCCCACAAAATATTATTATCTATTCCGAAATATGCGTGTGCAAGTATATCTCTCATTCCTGCAATTTTTCGCCATTGTATATCACAAATTTTTTCCCGGATGTTATCCGGTATATGCTTTGCGGCTTCACCAATAACTTCGAGATTTCTGACAACAGCGTCATATGTCTTGTCATCATCGACAAGCTCTTGCTGCGTTAGCCCTTTTGTAAATTTCAGTATTTTTTCACAACTCTGTGCGATGTCCTGCAAATACATCGTTTCATCACGCAACATTGATAATCTCCCCTTTAATTGCTTTCCTGATTTGAGGACGAAGGGCATTGTCGGTTACCAGGTCAACGGTTATTCCCAGTAAATCTTCGAGATAAAATTTCAAATCCATAAAAGCATCGAAGGTCGCTTTTTTTTCAAATTCGACCAGAATATCGACGTCGCTTTTGTCAGCCATTTCGTCTCTCGCAGCTGAGCCGAACAACGAAAGCCGCCGAACCGAAAATGTTTTTTGTATTTGCTCTTGCTGCCCTGCAAACTTTGTCAAAATTTCTTCTCTTCCCATAACAAGTTCCCTGCTTAATCTCAATTTACGGACATTATAACCATAATTCTCAGATTTTACAGAGCCAATTTGTTAATTTTAAGGGTAGAAATTACAAATTCAATCAGAAACACATCTGATTCTTGACAACAGCGGTTTTGTAGCTTAACGTTGTTGTTTTACACATATTTTTATAATTGGCGAGATTTATAATGGCTGTAACACGTTTTGCACCATCACCGACCGGCTATCTGCACATTGGCGGAGCAAGAACCGCCCTTTTCAACTGGCTTCTCGCCCACAAAAGCGGCGGAAAATTCATATTGCGAATAGAAGATACTGATACTAAGCGTAATACGCCAACAGCCACCGAGCAGGTGAAAAAAGACCTTAGCTGGCTGGGAATCAACTGGGACGAAGGCCCTGGCATTGGCGGCGAAAATGAGCCGTACCTTCAATCGCAACGAAGAGATATTTACGATAAATATATGGCGAAATTACTCGCTGAAAAAAAGGCATATTACTGTTTTGAAACCGCTGAAGAATTAAATGTTCTTCGCAAACAAGCTGAAATCGCAAAGGAAAATTTCACCTATCCACGACCTGAAATTTTCCCAAATTATAGTGATGTTAAAAAAGCCCGAGCAGAAGGCAAGCCGGTTGTGATTCGTTTTGCGATGCCGTTTGAGGAAATTATTGTTAGCGATGTCATTCGCGGCAAAGTTCGATTTGCACCGGGCGAAATGGGTGATTTTATAATCCAAAAATCAGACGGCTTTCCGACATATCATTTTGCCTGCGTAATCGATGATGAATTGATGGGTGTAACGCACATCATTCGCGGCCAGGAACATCTAAATAACACGCCCTGCCATCAGGCCTTGCAGGATGCGCTCGGATTTTCCAGGCCGACTTACGCACATATGTCAGTTACAATCAGCCAGACCGGCGGAAAACTCTCAAAACGCGAGCGGCCAAAAGCACTTCGCAACGCAATAAAAGCCAAAGCTGAAATTGACATTGAAAAACTCGCCAAAGCAGCTGGCATTACGACTGATGAAATTAACGAATTTATCGCTGGCAAAACTATTCCTGATATGCCGGCTATTGATGCGATGGCTGAATTTCTCGGCGTTGTTCTGCCGGAAATAAATGTTATAGATTTTTTCCGCAGCGGCTATTTGCCGGAAACAATGATAAATTTCATGGCACTGCTCGGCTGGAACCCAGGCGGAGACAGGGAAATTATGCCACTGGATGAATTGCTCGATTGTTTTGA
>JAGLNB010000235.1 GCA_023139715.1 Planctomycetota bacterium
GCAATAATCGTTTGTTTAATGCCTTTGAGGTAATCAACGCGATTGTCGCCGGCAATATCGCAAAAGCGATTGACCGTTTAAGGCAAATGTTTGCGGAAGATAAATCGGCTGAATATACATCTGTTGGCGCTTTTGCATTTCACCTGCGCAGAATGTTCAATGCCAAAGTGATGCTCGAAAAGGGCTCCACCACTTACGAAACTGCTAATAAGCTGCGAATATTCGGCAATAAAGACGCATTTTTTGTCCAGCTGCGAAAAATGAATCTAAAGCAAATTGCAGCAAATCTGCAACGATTGGCGCAGATAGATTATGAAATAAAAACCGGCCGAACAAAAGCTAATGTTGCTATAGAGCAAATGGTTGTTAGTATGGCAGGCGGATAGAAATATCAAAATTGTATTTGAAACTTATGCGATTTTAATGAGGTAGTTACGAAAAATGAGACAAAGAGAGCACCTTACTCCGTATGGCAATAAGCCGATGGTTACGCCAATTGTGTCGGCGGTCAATTATGAATATGTATCTTTTGAGATATTGCGTCAAATTACCGACGGCGAAATTGACGGCTATACATATCATCGTGATGACAATCCTACTGTTCGTGCGGTTGAAAAAGAAATTGCATTAATGGAAAAAGCCGCTGATTGCGTAATCTGCACCACCGGGATGGCTGCACTTACTATGGTTTTTTTGACCTACTTAAAAGCTGGCGATAATCTGCTGACATTTCATGATGTTTACGGAGCTAATTATAAGGTTTCATTGATTCTCGAAAAATTCGGAGTTGAAGTTACATGGCTCAATGCTACCGACCATGACAAAATTGCAGAAAATATCAAGAGCAATACAAAAATGATTTTCTGTGAAACGCCGAGTAATCCGCTTGTAAAAATTGTTGACATTAAACATTTGCGTAAATTAGCGGACAGCGTTGGTGCAATGCTTGTTGTGGATAATACTTTTGCTACGCCGTATCACCAGCTGCCTTTGACACTTGGAGCCGATTTGGTAGTTCATAGTGCAACCAAAGGACTCGGCGGACATAATGACCTTATGGCTGGAGCAATCGCTTGTTCTAACAAAGAGCATTATGACGAACTCTGGTTTACGCGCCAGGCGATAGGAACCACGCTTGACCCGTTTCCGGCCTCTCTTTTGGAGCGAGGCCTGAAAACATTTGAAATTCGTGCGGCGAAAATGGCTGAAAATGCCATGGCCATTGCCGAATTTCTAAGCAAGCATCCAAAAATAACAAGGATATGCTATCCCGGCCTTAAAGATGATGCCGGATACGAAATCGCATCCAAACAAATGAAAAATGGTTTTGGTGGAGTGTTGGCTTTTGATGTTGGCCAAACGCAGAGCCAGGCAAAAGAATTCGTTGAAAAGCTGAATGTTATTTATCATGCGGTCAGTCTTGGCTGCACCGAAACGCTCGTCTGTTTGCCCGTTCTTACTACAATGCTGTATCTGCCTGAGGAGAGAAGGACAATTTTCGGCGTTAAACCAAATACCGTTCGCTTGTCAGCCGGCATCGAAGATACAAAGGAACTCCTCGCTGATTTGAAGCAGGCCCTGGATTAGAGTTAATTTCAAAGATAATTTTTTAGATGTTTGTTCTTGACGATACGAGGTTTTAGTCGATAATTAGCGATTGAGGTTGTGTTTAAAGTTAAAAGGAGGCCATTATGGCAAGAAAAACTTTGGTCGTATTGATTGTAGCTTTATTAAGTGTTTTGGTTGGCTGTCATAGTGCGGATAGCGGCAGGGCTCAGCTCCTGCCAAGTCAGGGTGAGTATACAATTAGTGCTGCTGATATAATTAAGCCGCAAATGGCCGCTGAAACGGATATTATTGAGCAGGTGGCAATCAATCGGCAGGGCTATCGGCTTGGGCTGAAACGGCTGGCCGAATATTATGCTGAAACCGGCAATAATATGAAGCAAAACTGGGCTAAAAAAGAATTAAAATCTCTCACTTCTATGCCTCAATACAATTACATAATTGAGGCCAGCTTGGCTGGACCGAAGCTGAAAGCTCAGACTTCAATTCCAGAAGCTGATTACCTTTACAGAGATGCTGTGCTCCTTGAAAAGCAGGCAAAGAAATTGGTGGTTTACTCAAACGCAAATATGCTTCGGCTGGCACTCGACAAATACAACCAATTAATAAGCAAGCATCCTGCAAGCGATAAACTTGATGATGCTGCATATAAAGCTGCTGGTATTTACGAACATTTCAAAGATTACTCTATAGCTCTTTTATATTATCAGAGGGCGTATCAATGGAATCCTCAAACGCCTTATTCGGCACGATTTAAAGCTGCATGTATTTTAGATAGACGTCTGCAAAGCAGAACAGAGGCACTGGAGCTTTATAGGCAGGCCATTGAAAAAGAAAAACTTGGCAAAAAGGATAGAGAATTTGCCGAAGAGCGGATTGAAGAATTTACTAAAAGCGCAGAAAAAGAATAGTTCGCAAAGCAGAAGTTTGTATTAGCGTATTTAAATTTTAGGCCTGATTTTAATTGTCAGGCCTATTTTTCTTTATGAAGATATTAACCAAATTTGAAAGCAGGGTAGCTGGTTTCATTGCAGCCAATAAGCTCTTTGAGCCGGCAGACAGAGTTCTTCTTGCCATTTCAGGAGGAGCCGATTCCACAGCCCTTTTGCATATTCTCTTTGCACTGAAAACCAAGGGCGTTTTGGATATTGATTTTATTTGTGTCCATTTCAATCACCAATTACGGGGTTTTGAAAGTGATGAAGATGCATCTTTCGTTGCCGAGCAAGCCGGAAATCTCAATTTAAAATTAACAATAAAAAAAATAGATGTAAAAAAGGAAGCTGGTAAAAACAAACTTTCAATTGAAACAGCGGCTCGAAAATTACGTATCGCAAATCTGGTTGATATTGCCAAAACCAATAACTGTAATCGGATAGTTACTGCTCATCAAAAAAATGATAATGCTGAAACAATTATTCAGCGATTGGCTCGCGGAACCGGCTTTCGTGGTCTTGGCGGAATCTGGCCTGCGAAAAAGTTAGCTGAAAATATTTTATTTGTAAGACCGCTGCTTTCGGTAACAAGAAAAGAAATTATTGAATATCTGGAGCAGCAAAATCTGAAGTGGCGAACGGATAAAACAAATGCAGATTGTAAGTACAGACGAAATTATATTC
>JAGLNB010000236.1 GCA_023139715.1 Planctomycetota bacterium
TGCCGGTAATAAAAAATGCAGACCAGAAAACGTTGGCCGAAATCGCAACAGAGGAGGCAGCTTTGACCCAAAAAGCACGCAGTAATGAATTAACGCTTGACCAGGTCGAGGGTGAAACGATTGCGCTTAGTAATCTTGGTGCGTATGGCATTGATTCTTTTTTGGGGATTGTTCCGCCAACAGCGAACACGATATTGGCCGTTGGCAATGCGGACAATGAAGTTGTTTGCGAAAACGGCGAAATAGCAGCACGTAAAATAGCGAGTATGTCGCTGGCAACGGACAGCCAGATTATAAGTGAAGTTTATGCCGCACAATTTTTGAATTTTATCGTAGAGCAATTACGCCAGCCGCAACAGCTTACTTGACAGGAAAGCAGCAGGTGTTATAAATGTTACTGGTTTTATGTATAAAAATAATCTTTTGTTAAAGGAGGTAGCAAATGCTTTTTAGAACAACTCTTAGATTTGGTTTGTGTTTGGTTTTACTGATGGTTACATCCTGTTTGGCCGATGATTCTGACAAAGCGGCAGCCAAACCAACCGTTACAATTGAGAAAAAGGCGGAAATCAGTGATGTTAATAGCCCTAAAGCTGCTCTTGAGCCGGGTGTAATTGTTCAATTGGGTGATAAAAAACTGACAATGGAGCAAATCGACTGGATTCGGCCGACATTCGGCGGACAGAAATTAACGGACCAGCAAATAGCAGAAACAGCTCAGTGGTGGCTTGAGAATGAGTTGTTATGTGCTGAAGCCGAAAAACGTGGCATTGCAAATCAAACCAAAACAAAGTTTCTTACTGACATGACGGGCAAAAAAGTGCTTTCACAGGAGTTGATATATCAGGTCAAGGAAGCCATCGAAATCAGTGATAAAACGGCTTTGGATTTCTATAATGAAAACAAGGATGACGACCCGCAATTGAGAAAACTTGGCGAGATTGGTTTTGTGCATGTGCAGACAAAAACAATTGATGAAGCCAAGGACGTTCTAAAAAGAATAAAGGCAGGGGAGGATATTAGCGAGCTTGCTAAAGAACTGTCGATTCACAGAGACGGCAAAAAAGGTGGAGTTGCAAAAAAATATAAATACAAAACAGTTGAAAGACGTTTCGGCAAAGAATTTTTCGATGCAATAGTTGCAGTCAAAAAGGGCGAATTCGTCGGGCCTGTTAAGGATAAAAAAGGCGATTACGAAGTTGCTCGTCAGACATATAAAAGTGAGCCGGGAGTTTTGCCGTTTGAAAAAGTAAAAGAGGCAATAAAAACACGGCTGATGCGAATTGAAAAGGAAAAATCGTTTACATCTCTTCTCGATTCACTAAAAAAGGCATCGGCTGATAAGATAGTAAAATCGCCGGCTATATCGGGAATTGACGTTACAAGAGAAAAGGGCAACCGACCTGAAAACGAACGCAGGCGGAGGCAAAAGTAATAATTTATACAAACCGTTTCATAACCTTATTTGTGCTGCATTATAGGTATTAAGGGTGAGTTTTTTTAAGGTTGTAAAATAAAGTTATAGCTTTTACTGTTGATGCTCTGCTGGCTGAGGTTCAGTATGTGACGGAATTGGCGGCTGTTCTTCGGAGCGGGTTTCTTGCGGTTGTTGTTGAGTTGGTTTTGTCGATTGGGCGTGAATGAATTGGGCTACTTTTTCGTAGTCCTTGGCACCGTTGCAGTCCTGTTCGTATTCAAAGATTGTTTTGCCGTAGCTCGGAGCTTCAGCGAGTTTTATATTTCTTCTAATGTGAACCGGCAGAATTTCTGCCTGCGACCATGCGCAGTTTGTCTGTCGGGCATTTTCTAAAAATTTCTCAATGTCAGCTTTAACTTCATTTGGTAGTGAAGCTCGCGAATCAAACATACAAAGCAAAATTCCCTTAACTTTTAAATTCGGATTAATTCTCTTATTGACCAGATCAATTGTTTGTAGTAATTTTCCGAATCCCTGAAGAGCAAGAAAATGCGGCTGAAGCGGAATCAAAACTTCGTCAGCGGCAGCCAAAGCGTTTAAGGTCAGCAGCCCAAGCGAAGGGGCGCAATCGATAATGCAATAGTCGAATTTATCTTTGAGCGGTTCGAGAGCTTGCCGCAGAATAGTCTCTCTGCTGAGAACGCTGACCAGTTCGCTTTCAGCTCCTACGAGATTTATATTTGCCGCCAGCAGCCAGAGGTTTGGACGCACCAGCATAAGTTCATGCTCAAAATCAGCCGATTGCGTCAGTACTCCATACGAGCCGGCTTCGACCGATTCGGGTTCAACTCCAAGATGTATGGTGAGATTTGCCTGCGGGTCGAGGTCTATAACATTTACCCTGTTTCCGGCAGTTGCCAAAGCGGCGGCGAGATTGACGGCTGTTGTAGTTTTGCCAACTCCGCCTTTTTGATTTAAAACTGCGATTATTCTCAATCCATTAATCCTTAATACAGTTCTGAGTTCTTCGGTCTGGTTCGACTCTTTCGGTCACGGTCAAGACACGTCCGCTCATCACACGCTGCTCAGGATAAATTTTCCAACTTTTTTAATACGGCATCGAGTACGCCGTTTACGAAAGAAGTTGATTTATCCGCACTAAATTTTCTGGCAAGCTCAATTGCCTCATTTATAACAACTTTCGGCGGAATATCCGAGCAGAATTTTAATTGGTACACTGCAAGCCGCAAAATACTTCTGTCCACAGTTGACAGCCGTGAAAACTGCCACTTGATTATAGCAGCTGTTATAATTTCATCACAGACATTTAAATTTTCCCACGTCGCCTTAGTCCATTGCGATGCGAGTTTTATAATGTTTTTGTCGGATTCATTTTCCGCAAAGAACAATCTCATATTTTCCATTGCCCCATTGCCCTGCACATCGAGCTGATACAACTGCTGCATCGCCAGTTCTCTGGCTCTGGTTCTTTTGTCCATTTCCATCTGTTGCATCTTTCGTTGTTTGGAACAGCTTAAATTTGTTGCATTACATCGGCTATTTCCATAGCGGTCAAAGCTGCGTTACTGCCGGTGTTGCCCATTTTTGAGCCAGCTCTTTCGATTGCCTGCTCGATTGTTTCGCAGGTTAGCACTCCGAAGATTGCCGGTGTTACCGGTGAGCTTTGATTGATTTGTCCGATTCCGCGAGTTACCTGCTGACAGACATATTCATAGTGATTTGTCTGGCCGCGTATGACAGCTCCGAGACAAAGAACCGCTGCATATTTTCCAGTTTGTGAAAGTTTTTTCGCTGCGGTTGCGATTTCACATGCGCCCGGAACCCACACAACAATTATCTGCTCATCTTTGGCTCCGTGCCGTTGCAAACAATCTATGGCTCCGCCAAGCAATTTAGCGGTTATGAATTCGTTGAACCGGCTAACCACGATAGCGTAATTATTTTTGCCGGCGGTCAGCTGACCTTTTATTTCTTTTATCATAATTTTATTTCTCCACAATAATCCCTTAGCGCAGCTACTGCGACGCTTTCTCGTATTCTACTTCAGGCGATTTATTATAAGACTATTGGTAAATATTTGCCAGAAAAACCGTTATTTCATTTTGTTTTGTTTGTTGTTTCGGCCTGTTGTTTTTGGGGCTAAGTCGATTAAATGCAACGATTTATAGTTTGAATTGGCATAAGCTTTTTTGTTTTGCTAAACCGGCTGATACAACTGTCAAAAAACCGCTAAGCCGACTTTAGCTTTCTGTCGAATTGCTATTGGGCCAGATTGCCTGCTAAGTTGAAACGGAGATTAAGGATAATTATGTCTTTTGAAGATGCTGCATTTGGTTCCTATGGACAGGGTGAGAACAAGGCACGCAGGGCCTTTGAGTTCTATGAAAATGGTGATATTTCGCAGGCCTTATCCGAATTGGAAATGGCTTTGCAGGCAGACCCTTCCAATAGTTCCCTGCATTTTGATAAGGCATTGGCTTTGGATTCGCAGGGGCATTTCGATGCGGCCATAAGTGAATATGAAATAGCACTTGGGATAAGTGGCGATGATTTGGAAATGCTGAATGCTTTGGCGGTGGATTATACTCGCACAGGGCAATACGACAGAGCGATTGATGTGTTTGAATATATTCAGCAGCTTGACCCTGCATTTGAGTCGTGCTATTGCAATCGGATAATAACTTATACTGAAATGGGTCAGCACGATTTGGCCGAAGAGATGTTTTACCTTGCCCAGCAGCTTGAACCGGATTGCGCTTTATGCTATTACAACATCGGCAACAGTCTCTTTATTCGCAGCCAATACAAAAGAGCGATTTACTGCTGGCTGAAAACCGCTAAACTTGAGCCGACTCATCCTCAGATTAATCATCGTATTGCTCAGGCGTATTGGGCTTGCGGCGGATGTGAGCAGGCCAAAAAATATTTTCTAAATGAATTACGTATCAATCC
>JAGLNB010000237.1 GCA_023139715.1 Planctomycetota bacterium
GCAAAAGCTGTGAATGTGGATTCATAGCGGCCAGCTAAAAAAATATAGGGAATAAAAAAATGGCAAGAGAAATGCTTATTAATTGGCTGCAAGGCGAGGAATGCAGAGTTGCAGTGGTAGAGAATGGCTCGCTCGAGGAATTGTATGTGGAGAGAGCCAGCTTAAATAACCACGTCGGCAATATCTACAAAGGAAAAGTTGTTAATATAGAATCCGGCATACAGGCAGCTTTTGTCGATTTCGGCACAGGCAAAAACGGATTTCTTCATATAAGCGACCTTCATCCGCGTTATTTTTCCAAAGCAGGAATTGATTCCGTGGAAAAAATAGGTGAAAGAAAATCGCTGAAAGAACGTATGCCCATTCAGAAATGTCTGCACGGCGGAGAAGAATTAATTGTTCAGGTTACAAAAGAAGGCATCAAGACAAAAGGGCCAACCCTGACTACTTATCTGGCTTTGCCGGGCAAGTATCTTGTGATGATGCCCTGGATGCAGAGAAATGGCGTTTCGCATAAAATTGAAGATGAAGAAGAGCGAAAACGTCTGCGTGCCATTCTCGATGAGAGTAAACCACCTAAAGGTCAGGGCTTTATCATCAGAACCGCCGGCGAGGGATGCTCCAAAAGAGATATTCAAAATGATTTGAAATACCTAAAGCGGCTGTGGGGCAGTATAGAAAAACGAATAAAAAATGCGAAAACACCTGAGGAAATCTATCAGGAATCGGATCTGGTAATAAGGACAATAAGAGATGTTTTCAATAGCAAGATAAGCAAAATAATATGCGATTCAGAAAAGGTCGTTCGCAAAATCAGGGATTTTCTCGGAATAGCTACGCCTCGTCTGAAAAACAGGGCGGTATATTATGACAGCAACGTTCCATTGTTTCACAAATATAAAATCGATGAGGAAATAGCTAAAATCCAATCGCGAGTAGTTGAGCTTGATGGCGGCGGTTCAATTGTAATCGAACAAACCGAGGCACTGGTTTCAATAGATGTTAACAGCGGCCGATACAGAAAACAAAAAAGTGCCGAACAAACCGCTTACAAAATCAATATGAATGCAGCGGTTGAAATCGCTCGCCAGTTGCGGCTACGAGATATGGGCGGATTAATAATATGTGATTTTATTGATATGCACTCAGAGAAGCACCGCAGGGAAGTGGAAAAGGCCTTTAGAAATGCAACTAAAACTGATCGTGCCCGCTCAAAAATATTGAGAATAAGCAGGTTTGGTATTGTGGAAATGACAAGGCAGAGAATGCGGCCTTCGCTTCAATCGACTACTTATCTTGCCTGCCCAAATTGCGGCGGAACCGGATTTATAAAAAGCCACGAATCATCGGCTATTGAAATTATCCGTCTTCTTAATTTGGCGGTTTCAAAAAAGCAAATAAAGCGAATCGAATTATCCGTATCACCGGAAGTTGCTGGTTATCTGCAAAATGAAAAAAGAGCAACAATTGCAAGTCTTGAGCATACAACAGGCAAGCACATAATTATTCATTCCGCATCGAATTATACCGGTGAAAAACATAGTATAGTTTGCTATAACGAACGTGAAAGTGTAGTGAAATTATAACGAAGGAGTTAGCAGTAAATGAAATTCGATCTTGACTATGCACGTCAGGTAATTCAAAACGAGGCCAAGGCCATAGATTCTGTTGTGTCCGTTATTGATGCCCGCTTTTCCAAGGCCTGTGAAATGATTTACAATTGCAGCGGCTCGGTTATTGTCAGCGGCATTGGTAAAGCAGGGCTTATCGGCCAAAAAATAAGCGCAACACTGGCTTCAACCGGCACGCCCAGCCATTTTCTGCATCCGGCAGAGGCCGTCCACGGCGACCTTGGCAGATTGCGTAATGATGATTTGGTAATTGTATTAAGCTACGGCGGTGAAACAAGCGAAGTTATTCGGCTTATAAATATAGTCAAGCAGCTTGGAATTAAAATGGTAGCTATTACGGGAAGCAGTGAATCTACGCTTAGCAAGCATAGCGATGTTGCGTTGTGTATGGGAGAACTGTCTGAGGCCTGCCCGCTTGGAGCAGCTCCGAGCGTTTCGACAACTTGTATGCTCGCTATTGGTGATGCACTTGCTTTTGCAGTTATGAAGGCACGAAATTTTAAGGTTGAAGATTATGTCCGTTTTCATCCTGGCGGCTCACTTGGTGCAAAACTGATGACCGTTGAGCAATCGATGATGTTTAAGCCGGGAGAAAAACTGCCGCTCGTAAAAATTACGGATACGATAGGACAATTGCTGCAAATAACCGGCGATGTAAAACGGCATGGAGCTGTGATGATTGTCGATGAAAATGGTAAATTAGCCGGCATATTGACTGATGCTGATTTGCGAAGATTGGTTACCAAAAAAGG
>JAGLNB010000238.1 GCA_023139715.1 Planctomycetota bacterium
CAGGGCGAAGAGGCGATAGTTGAACTGGCTGAATTAGTCAAAGAGCAAAAGAAACTCGGCAAAACAAAAAAAGAAATCCTTTCACTAACAGCTGAGAAATTTCAGTGGGCTTACGTGCCCAGCATTCATAAATTAAAAACCAAAGCGTTAAAATTAAAAGATGCAGTTGTTGAGGATTTTTCAAATGCCAATGTTCCGCTTGCTCCGATTGTTCCGTTTGTTGAAGCGGTTCACGAAAGGATAAGTGTCGAGATTATGCGAGGCTGCCCCGGCAGATGCCGATTCTGTCAGGCAAGTTTTTGCAGAAGGCCGATTAGCTATCGCAGCGTTGAAAGGATTGTCGAAATTGCAAAAGTGTGTTACAAAGCAACCGGCTTTGATACGGTTAGTTTGCTTAGTTTATCAACAGCTGATTATCCGCAGCTTGAAGAATTAACGGTTAAACTGCACGAGTATTTTGCGGATAAATATGTCGGAATTTCACTGCCGAGTTTGCGGGTCGATACGCAATTGAAACTTCTGCCGAAACTTGTAACCTCCGTCAGGAAAGGTTCGATTACAATAGCAGTTGAAGCGGCGAGCGAAAATTTGCGCAAGCTCATTAATAAGCCATTAAAAGATGAGGATTTGTTTGCCGCGGTTAAAGCTGTTTATCAGGCCGGATGGCAAAAATTGAAATTATATTTTATGGTTGGCTTTCCGGGCGAAACCGAAGAAGACATAAGGCAAATCGTTGAATTGGCTAATCAACTGGCAAAGTTGCGGAAGGATGTATGCGGCCAAATCGGCCAAATAAATGCCGCTGTCAGCTGGCTCGTGCCAAAGCCGCATACACCGTTCGGCTGGCTCGGCCAGAAACCAAAAGCTTATTTCGAGCGGGCAAAACAGATTATACTCGAAGAAAAAATAAAGCTGCGTGCAAATTCAATCAGATTCAAATTTCACAATATAGAATCGAGCGTTTTGGAATCGGCAATGGCAAGAGGCGATAAGAATTTGTGCGATGTTGTGGAATGCGCCTTCAAAAGCGGAGCAAAATTCGACCTGTGGAGTGAATGTTTTGATTATGGCTTGTGGGAAAAGGCATTTGAAAAATTCGGCTTAAATCTTGAGCAGGCCGCTGAAAAACAATTTGCGGAAGATGAAATTTTGCCCTGGGAACATTTGGGCGGCCCTGATAAAACATATTTGCTCAAACACTTAAATGACGCAATAAAGAAACTTTAAATTTTCCGCATCCCTTTGGGAATGTGAAGACCGCCAAGGCCTTTTGCGTTTTTGAAATCGGTGATAATTTTAACTGCTTCGTCCGGCTCATCAACCACCGTAAAAACATCAACATCTTCCGGTGAAATGTAGCTGCATTCATTAAGCATAGTTTTCTTTATCCAGTCGAGAAGCCCTGCCCAGAAATCACTACCCATCAAGACCACAGGAAAAAATGCCTGCCTTAAAGTTTGAATAAGTACGAGCGATTCAAAAAACTCGTCCATCGTTCCAAACCCGCCGGGCAGAACTACAAAGCCATTAGCGTATTTTAAGAACATCACTTTGCGGCAGAAAAAATACCTGAATTGCAGCGACATATTCTGAAATTCGTTTGGCTTTTGTTCGAGCGGCAATTCAATGTTTAAGCCGATGCTTTTGCCGCCGGCCTCGAAAGCCCCTTTATTTGCCGCCTCCATAATTCCATTACCGCCGCCGGTTATTACGGCAAATCCGGCTTTTGCAAAGGCAGCTGCTGTTTCTTCCGCAAGTTTGTAATGCGGATGGTCGGGCTTTGTTCTCGCTGAGCCAAAAAGCGAAACAGCCGGCCCGATGGAATCCAAATCGTCAAAACCCTCAACGAATTCGGCCATTATTCTGAATATCCGCCAAACATCTTCAACTGGCTTGTTATTACTGTTTATCATAATTTCGTCGCTCGCTGCTCAAATAATAATTTTACCATAATTGCGGTTTTTCAGCCGCCGGACAGTATTTCGCAATCGGACAATTTTTGCAATTCGGCTTTCTCGCTTTGCAGATATTGCGTCCGTGAAAAATCAGAAGATGGCTGAACATAGTCCAGTCC
>JAGLNB010000239.1 GCA_023139715.1 Planctomycetota bacterium
AATTGTGCAAACTGCAAAATAAAATGGCAGTTAGGCAACACAAAACAGCATCTCTATTTCAGCAGTTCCATAAACGGATTTATTTGCTCCGACTGCGAAGCAGCTTTTCCTGACAAAATCAGTTTACCCCGCAACGCAGCCAAATGCCTGACAAATTTGAAAATGCTCACGGAAGCTGAAAAAGAAACGCTCAATGATATTGAAAAAGTGCTGATTCACCATTTCACCGAACTAATCGGCCATCGTTTGAAAATGGCAAAGTATGTTATTTACCGATAGAGCATTTCACAAAGAGGCAATGTTAAGATTTTTCACAGCAGCCGTCTCATCCGGCCGACATACCGGCGTTGTAAGAGGAGCTGATTTTAGTTTTTCCGGCTCACTCTCAGATTGCTTTGCAATTTCGAGCATCGCCTGAATAAAAGTATCAATGGTTTCTTTGCTTTCAGTTTCGGTCGGCTCAATCATCATTGCTTCTTTTACAGTCGCTGGAAAATATACCGTAGGCGGATGAAAACCCCTGTCGATAAGGGCTTTTGCAATATCTATCGCGTGAACGCCATTTTTCTCGGTTTGTTTTGAAGCACTGAAAACACATTCGTGTTTGCAAACTTTATCAAAGGGCAATTCGTAATAATCTTTTAGTTTTTCTTTTATGTAGTTTGCATTTAGAACCGCATTTTCCGCTACACGTTTTAGGCCATCTTTGCCGAGCATTAAAATATAAACGTAAGCTCGAAGTATAATTGCAAAATTGCCGTAAAATGGAGCAATGTAGCCGACAGATTTTGGCTTGTCGTATTCAAGAGCATAAGTGCCGTCATCTCTTTTTACCACGAGCGAAATCGGCAAAAAATCGAGTAGTTTTTCTTTTACACCAACCGGGCCGGCACCCGGGCCGCCTCCGCCATGAGGGGTCGCAAAACTCTTATGCAAATTAACGTGAACAATATCAAATCCAAAATCACCAGGACGGGCTTTACCCATTATGGCATTCAGATTAGCCCCGTCGTAATAAGCCAAACCATCAACTCTGTGAATCAAATCGCAAATCTCTTTAATTTTCGGATTAAATAAGCCAAGCGTATTAGGACAAGTCAGCATCAGGCCGGCCACATCGTCATTTAACAAACGTTTGACCGCCTCAATATCCATCACTCCGTTTTCATCGCTTGGAACTGAAACAATTTCAAACCCAGCTATCGCTGCACTCGATGGATTTGTGCCGTGCGCACTGTCAGGAATCAGAACAGTTTTTTTCTTATTCTTTTTGTCACGGTGATAGGCCGCCATAATCATCATACCAGTCAACTCGCCATGCGCGCCAGCCATCGGCTGAGTTGTAAAGCCGGCCATCCCGGTAATCTCACGCAGCATCAGGTCGGTTTCATAAATCACCTGCAAAGCACCCTGCGTAAGCATTCCGCCCCGCCCGAGCTGCGGCAAAAGCGGATGCAGATGCGCAAAGCCGGGATAAGAAGCGATACGTTCGGCCACCTTGGGATT
>JAGLNB010000024.1 GCA_023139715.1 Planctomycetota bacterium
TTTTTTCTTGACAATTCTTACACTCCACTGTATTTGTCCACTTCTAAATGTCGGGACAATTGAATTTAAATTAAAAAGTAAATTTAACTATGGCCAAAGCAAAAACAGCTAAATCGCTCGTAATCGTCGAATCACCTGCAAAAGCAAAGACAATAAATAAATATCTCGGAGATGATTTTATAGTTACAGCTTCAATGGGACACGTGCGCGACTTGCCGTCAAAAGGTATAAATGTTGACATTGAAAATAATTTCGAGCCGACCTACGATATAATGCCGGGAAAAAAACGAACGGTTATTTCGTTGAAGGCTGCTGCAAAAAAATGCGATAAACTTTATCTCGCAACCGACCTTGACCGTGAGGGAGAAGCTATTGCATGGCACCTGTCGCAAATTTTGAAAGTGCCTCAGGAAAAAACATATCGCGTAGTCTTTAATGCAATCACCAGCTCAGCTATAAAAACCGCTTTCTCCGAGCCAGGCAAACTCGATATGGATAAGGTTATGGCGCAGCAGGCAAGACGAATCCTCGACAGAATAGTCGGCTATAAAATCTCGCCACTACTATGGAAAAAAGTTGCAAGAGGCCTTTCGGCTGGAAGAGTGCAATCGGTTGCTGTAAAAATAATCGTCCAAAAGGAAAGAGAAATTCGCGCATTTAAGCCGGATGAATACTGGCTTATTCCAGCGGTCTTCACAACCGATTTGAAAAATGATTACAATAAAGAATGGCTCGATTTTGTAAGCGTCGAAAATGAAAACGATAAACCGCCGACAATAATCCAGCAGAATAAATGGCTGGCAAAACATAACGGCTTTTCCGCTCGGCTGGCAAAAATCGACGGTAAAAAATTTGAAGTATCCAAAGGCGAACAAGCCCAAAAAATATTCGCTGCATTAAAACGAGCCGACTTCAAATTAACAGACATACAAACTAAAAATTCCACATCGCGGCCATCGCCGCCGTTTATTACTTCAACACTGCAGCAGGCAGCTGCGAATCGGCTCGGCTTTACAGCAAAAAGAACTATGCGAGTGGCTCAGCAGCTTTACGAAGGAATTGACCTTGGCTCGATGGGCTCGCTCGGATTGATTACCTATATGCGAACAGACAGTACTCATCTTTCCGCTGAAGCATTAAACGATGTGCGAAATTTCGTTGAAAAAAAATACGGCTCAGATTATCTGCCGGCTAAGCCAAATTTCTACGCTGCAAAAAAGAACGCTCAGCAGGCACACGAGGCAGTTCGGCCAACCGACCCTGATTTTGTTCCGAAAGATATTGAAGAATTCCTGACAGATGAGCAGTTAAAACTATACGATTTAATATGGCGGCGATTCGTGGCCTGCCAGATGAATCCGGCAAAATGGAATATAACAAGTATTGACATAACAGCTGAAACCGGCGAGGGCAGCTGTTTGTATAAAACATCCGGAAGAGTGAAAGTTTTTGACGGCTTCACCAAAGTCTGGCCAACCACATCGGACGACCAATTGCTGCCGAAAATGCAAATCGGCCAAACACTTGCGGCAATCGACATAAAAGCCGAGCAGCATTTTACCAGGCCGCCGGCCAGATACACCGAAGCGTCTCTCGTAAAAGCACTCGAAAGCGAAGGCATCGGCCGGCCAAGTACATACGCAACTATTATCAGCACCGTACAGGACAGAGGGTACGTCGAGCAGATGGAAAAGAAATTCTTCGCAACAGACCTGGGCGAAGTCGTTACAGATAAACTCGACGAATATTTTCCGCAAATAATGGAAATCGCTTTCACAAGATATATGGAAGAGCAGCTCGATAAAATCGAAGAGCAGCATCTCGGCTGGCAGGGCGTATTAAAAGAATTTTATACCCCATTTGAGAAAAGTCTCGCAACGGCAATAGAGAAAATGCAGCACGCAAAAGCTGAAACTACGCCGAGCGAATACACCTGTCCCGAATGTAAAAAACCAATGGTTTACAGGTTTGGAAAAAACGGAAAGTTTCTCAGCTGCTCGGATTATCCGAATTGTAAATATGCCTGCCCGTGCGACCGAGAAGGCAAAAAAGTTGAGCCGCAGGAAACCGACCATAAATGTCCAAAGTGCCAAAAGCCAATGCTCGTTAAACGCAGCCGATTCGGCTCGTTTCTCGGATGCTCAGATTATCCAAACTGCAAAACGACACAAAAAATTGATAAAGATGGCAACATTCTGCCACCAAAACCGCCGCCGGAACCAACAGGAATAAAATGCTATAAATGCAAAACAGGCGAACTGGTAATAAGGCAAAGCAAGAAAGGCCCGTTTATGGGCTGCAATAAATTTCCAAGATGCCGTACCATAATCAGTATAAAACAAATGGAAAATCTAAAGCAGCTGCAGGAAGAAAAAAAATGGCCGCCAAAAACATTTGAAGAGGCCGACGAAATGCTCGGCAGAAAAAAAACAAAAAAGAAAGTGGCAAAGAAAAAAACCGTGAAGAAAAAGACTGCTAAGAAAAAAGCAACCAAAAAATAGATGTAAAAAAAGGTGCGAAAAGTTGAGATTGCCGCGGCCTAAAGGCGGCCTCGCAATGACAGGAAAAATGGATACCTGCCTTCGCAGGTATGACAAAATGAGTGTTGCCCCAGCCACTGGTGCTGGGGCTAACCGAAGACGCAATACACATCACGCACAACGCAATACGAGATACGCTTCACCCTTCGACAAGCTCAGGGCAGGCGAGATATGCTCTAAAAGGGGGAAAGGGATAAAGCTTAAGAGCAACAGAAAGCTTCATCCCTTTTTATGTTTTTATTATAACGAGTTTGGTTATGATTTTTTGCGATTCACAAAAGCTACAAAGCTTCCAATTGTAAGTAATAGCGCTGTAGCCGGCTCAGGTATTGGTTCCGGAATCGGGAAATCATCACTGGGTGTTGGAACAGGGAAAGGATCGCTTTCGGGCGTATCATCATCTCCACCGTTACCGCCGCCGCCATTACTGCTTCTTCTGCCGCCGCCACCGGTGTAGCCCTGCTTACTGTAATCGCCGGCACTGCCATACATTCCGCCGCCAGGGGCGCTTCGTATGGCATCGTCTTTTTCCAGGAAAGCATATTCAGATCGCTCAAATACAGCTATGATAATCTTCGGTGAATCAAGATATGCCATTGTTGTACTTGAGGTAGTATCACTTACATCGCCAATCCAATAGACAAATTGATAGCCGGGTTTTGGATTGGCTGTTAAAGTAACTTCAGAATTTAATCCTAAATAATGTACGCCAATTCCCGGTGTTACACTTCCGCCCTGAGCAGGTGTTTTCTGAATCAGAAGTGCAATGCCGTCCTGGCAATACGCAGCTGCCGGCAAAGCAATGGCTATAATTAAGCCGAACAATATCAACCTGCCAAATCCAGCTAATTTCAAATTGTTACTCTTGATATTCATATTCCCCCAATTCTTTACTAAATTAATATGTAGTAGAATTTTTACGTTTTCTAAAAAGCATAGCTCCGATTCCAAGCAGTGCAATTGTGCCCGGCTCAGGAACTCCTGTTGGTGGGTCATCGCCATCGCCTGCTATTGGTAAGCCGTCAGCAAGTGTCTGGTCAAATGTGTAACCGCCTACGATCCAGTCCTGGTTACTGCTGAGTACAAGAAAGTATGAATTTTCGTTAGCTACGAGATAGCCGCCGTCAAATGTCCAAACGCCCATTTTGCCGTATGTGGAAGACAGGTCAATAGATGCTGAGTCAGGCGAAATGCCTCCCGAGCCGTCGTCCTGATAGTCAAGCACCGAATCGCCATCAATACCGGCACCGCCTGTATCGGGATTGAGTATCCCAAAATATGCAAGTGCGGTAGTGGCATCAGCATCGCAGAAAATCTGGTAAGCATAAATATATCTGCCACTGCCGGGATTAGTGTAGTCATCGGTTCCGATGAATTCATTTGCGTAGGTTGTCGTATCATAGACGGCGAAATCTATACGTCCGCTCAACAGACCGCCATCGACTGTAGAACTGAAGTACGATTTGCCCTCGTAATAAGAGCTGTTCGGTAATAGTTCGGTAACAGCTGCATTTGCTATGCTGCAAAGACACATTGTTGCCGGCAAAAGTAAAACAAGGAGTTTCTTCTTATCTGCCATAACTAACATTTGCCTTCCTTTCTTCTATTCAGTTTTAGAGCTATCAGCCAGCCAGTTCCGAGCAAAACCAAAACTGTCGGTTCCGGTATTGTCATAGCTCCGCTGAAACCACCTTCTCCAGTTAATGCGCTATCAATCATATCCTCAAAACTGCCGCCTGTACCTCCCGTCATCGCAAGTTCAAAATCCAGAGCAGAACCGATGGCTGCCAGAGCAGCTGAACCGATAACGGTGTTGTCAATTGTTATGCCGGTGATATCTACCTGAAAGACGGAGTAAGCAATGCCCATTGAGCCGAAAGTTACCATACTGTTAGCCGCGAGGGTTCCGGTTAGATAGGTAGTTCCCAGACCGGGTGCGGATGAGCTTGTAATTGAAATGACTCCACCGCTTAAGGTGTACGAGCCGCCACTGCCGCTTATGGCCATATTGGGTATGTGAACGAAAGCACCTACTAAAGTATCGGCGGGGTCGCCCAGCCCTCTGTCAACCGTAATATTCTGCTCAAAACTCAGCGTGCCTGCCCCATCGTAAGACCAGTAGCCGGTAGTGCTTTGGTCGGGAGTAAGTTCAATGGTTGCAGCGGCAAATGCTGAACTGGTTATACAAACTGACACAGCAGTAAAAAACAGAAGCAGAAAAACAAATTTCCTCACTAAATTACTCATCGATTCCTCCAACATTAAAGAGAAAAACAGTTTTTTTTAACACTCTCAAAAATTATGCCTTACGCATATTTTTGCGCGCAAAGCCACCACAAAAATGTTCTGCCTCTCTCTCTGTGAATTTTTCCGCCCCGATTTAGAAGTTTCTTATCCGTCCTGCCCAACTACACAGATGCAACCAAACTAAAATGTTAAATCTGCAAATAGCAAAACTTCCAAGATTCCTTCTGGTTTAGCAAATGTGTTTCCTTACACAGAATCCCATAAGCAGGGACTCCACTGTAAGCTCTCTTCTTCAGCCCCCAAGCTGATGGTGCTATTAGACCAAATTTGCATTATTAAGTCAAGCGTTTTCTTTAGAGTTGCTGCCCTAAGGCCTGTTTTGAGGGCAAATTTGTCTAAAAAACCGAATTACAAGTATTGCAATCAGTGATTTTATTGGTCGTTAAAATAGGAAATTTTTAATGTTTAATTTTTAATTAAGATGGGGATTGTCTTCGCAAAGTAGCGATTTTGAAATTAAAAATTCAAAAATTTCTACGTTCTGTCTTTTTTCCTTATTGGCTTTTGCTGTACAAATCGGCCGATGTTCCGTACTGCCTGTCGCAGTCGCTGCTCGTTTTCTACCAGAGCTATCCTCATATAATCTTCGCCGTTTTCGCCGAACGCCCTTCCCGGAGCCATCGCAACTTCTGCATGTTCCATCAAATCAATCGCATAATCTATACTGCCCTTGCCTTTTGAGTGTTCTTTCGGCACTTTTGCCCAGACGAACATCGTTGCTCGCGGCTTTTCAACTTCCCAGCCGAG
>JAGLNB010000240.1 GCA_023139715.1 Planctomycetota bacterium
CAAAGCCCGGCTGCATAAAGAAAACCAGAAAAGCGGCAATGCAGGTCCAGACAATATTAACGTTAAGCTGCAATTCTTCTTTTGCCGCATCAACAGCCGCAACTGAAACATCATCTGCAAAAACAGGGCTGCTAAAAAACAGCATCAAAAGTAAAAAACCATAAACAAATATCTTTTTTTTCATTTTTTTATCCCTTCAATAATCCATAACAAAATCTGAGAAACTAAAAACTCTTTGAAAGCCCTATGCCGGCAAAGAATACGCTGCCTTCGGTTCCATAGGTATCCGTTTTACGTATATCATCACTAAGTAGTGTTACATAATTCAAGCTCGGCGAAACAGTCCAGCCAGCTATTTCCATAGGGAAAGAAATCGAAATCGTTAAATCCTGCATTTTCTCCTGAGTTGTTCCCCAATAATATTTATTGTAAGCACTGTTACCCCAACCCAAATTTGCACCGATCTCCATTCCTACCGGCAGACTCGGCGAAAACTCAAACAGCTTTTCAATACTATGGCCAACACCCAGGGATACATACGTGCCTTTTGCCTCTTCCAAATCGTGATAAACCGTAATCGCCGGACTAAGCGGCAAATCAAAATTTAATCCCCAATAAAACTCGGTGGTATCCGGCACATCCGTTCCCGGAAAATCATAATATATGATACCCACCGAATAGCCGACACCTTTTAGACCAGGAACGGCATTTGAATAATCAATCGAATAATCCATCTCGGAAAAATCACCGCTGTTACCGTTGATATTTGTCAAATCCATATTTCCCCAGATTCCAGCTGTGAAATTGCCATAGCCAACACTTACTCCCGGCTGAAATACAGGGTCATCGGAAAGATTCTGTCCTCGCCAGACATATTTGCCGAAGAAATCTGCGGTCAAATCGATACTAATATCTTTGCTTTCCTTCTCCTGCGCCAAAGCTGAATTCACCAACAATATCGAAAGCAACCCAATAGTAAAAATAAAAACTCCCTTTGTGCCCATTTTCGTTCTCCTTAAATTTAGACATTACATTGTTAAAAAAGCCGGTTTTTTTCCCTCAACTATTAGCAACGGCTGTGCCAACACAAAAACAAAGCTATAAACCCTTGCTTTACAAAGAGATATGCAATTTAGCACAGCAAAAAACGGCAGCTACTATATGACAAAATTGTAACTTGCTATATTGGTATTACATATTTGTCTATCCAGCGAAGGCAAAATACAAAGATATAGAAAATTATCCTAACAACCAAAGCTAAATTAAAAACCCATATCCGGCTGTTAATTAAGGAGTTAAGAAAAGCAGTCCTTAACTTATAATTTTTATAAGAATAACTAACTTGCTATGCAGGCAATAAATATTACAATTATGTCAGATTTTAAATAACGAGGATTTTTGTATATGGCAAAAAAACCAGTAATTCTACAAAACGGCAAAGCGTGCATTCTGCAGCCAGCACCACAACTCGAAACTCTTTACAGGGTGAGCCAAATGCTCGCCTCTGGAACCGGCCAACAGGAAACCTTTACTGCAATTCTGCACACGCTTGACAATGAACTCGGATTCAACAGAGGAACGATTACCATTCTTTCACCGGACGGAAATAACATCAAGGTCGAAGCTGCTCACGACCTTTCGCATAAGCAGAGCCGTAAAATCACCTATCGAGTAGGCGAAGGCGTAACTGGCAAAGTTATGCAAACCGGAAAACCAATAATTATTCCAAAAGTTTCACAGGAGCCGCTGTTCCTAAATCGATTTGAAAGATGGAACGTAACAAAAGAAGATTTGAGTTTTATCTGCGTGCCCATTTCAATAAGTAACGAGGTGATTGGAACTATTTCCATCGACAAACCCTTTGAAGAAGCTGTTTCACTTAACGAAGAGATGAGGATTTTAAGTATCATTGCAGGTATGATTGCAAATGACTTAAAGTCTCGCAGGCAAGCTGCCATCGGCCGCCAACGGCTGGAAAACGAAAACCTGAGATTACGCCACGAACTTGAAGATAAATTTCGCCCTGAAAATATAATAGGCAATTCAAATGCAATGAGAGATGTATATCGCCAAATTCATCAGGTTGCCAATAGCGAAACAACCGTCCTTATACGCGGCGAATCAGGAACCGGCAAAGAACTGGTAGCTCATGCTATACATTTTTCAAGTTCAAGAGGAAACGAAGCGTTTGTAAAAATTAATTGTGCTGCGTTAAACGAGAATCTGCTTGAAAGCGAATTATTCGGCCATGAAAAAGGTGCTTTTACCGGCGCTATACAAGCTCGCAAAGGCCGGCTTGAAGAAGCAAACAACGGAACCATACTCCTCGATGAAATAGGTGATTTTTCACCGGCTATTCAGGTGAAGCTGTTAAGGGTTTTGCAGGAAAGAGAATTTGAAAGAGTTGGAAGCAATCGAACACTGAAAACAAATGCCAGAATTATCGCAGCTACAAATCGTAATCTTGAAAAAGCCGTTGATAAAAATACTTTTCGACAAGATTTATATTATCGAATAAATGTTTTTCCCGTTCTACTGCCGCCGCTGCGAGACCGTAAAGACGATATACTTCTGCTGGCAGATTTTTTCGTCGAGCGATACGCAAAAAAAACAAAAAAAGATATTCGCAGAATAAGTACGCCGGCTATTAATATGATGGTTTCTTATCACTGGCCGGGAAATGTAAGAGAGCTTGAAAACTGTATAGAAAGAGCAGTTCTATTAAGCACTGATGGAGTCATTCACGGCCACCATCTGCCTCCTACGCTGCAAACCTCAGATGCATCTGATACTATCGGGAGCGGCTCACTAACAGAAAGAATTTGTTTGTTTGAACGTGATTTGATTATTGATGCACTCAAACGATGCAATGGAAATCTGGCAGCTACCGCAAGAGACTTAAAAACAACAGCAAGAATTGTAAGATATAAAGTTAAAGAATTAGGCATTGACCCGAAAAGGCACGGTAAGAAAAAATGACAGCATGGGCAAGTACAGGATTTGAAAATCTCGATAAAATACTCTGCAATATAAAAAAAGGCGACAATATAGTCTGGCAGGTTGACAGCGTAGAAGACTACCACCATTTTGTCGCTCCCTATGTGGACAAGGCACTCAAAGACGGACGAAATGTTGTCTATATGCGATTTGCTCACCACAGGCCACTCATCAAAGATAAGGCGGGCATAACAACTTATCAACTCGACGCAAAAAGCGGATTCGAAAGTTTTTCCACACAGGTACATGCAATTATATCGAGTGAAGGAACCGAGGCCTATTATGTATTTGATTGTTTATCCGATTTATTGAGTGCATGGGCTACCGACCTTATGGTTGGCAATTTTTTTATGGTAACTTGTCCTTATCTTTTTGAGCTGGACACGATTGCTTACTTTGCCATATTGCGAAACCATCATTCATTTCAAACAATCGCACGCATTCGCGAAACGACTCAGCTGCTGCTCGATGTTTATAATTTTGAAGAAAATTTTTATGTTCATCCATTGAAAGTATGGAAGCGATATTCACCTACAATGTTTTTGCCGCATATGCAACAAGGTGGAAAATTTGCGCCGGTAATAAGCAGTATTGATGCGAGCAAGCTTTTCTCTCACATTTCACAGAAAAGCCCGGGAGATTCAGCGAGATTTCTCGACCATTGGGACCGGCTGTTTATGAAGGCGGACAATCTAACAGGAATTGAGCCGGACTCGAAAAAAGCTAAAGAACTCGTTAAAAAACTATGCGGAATAATGATTGGCCGTGAAAAAAGGATTTCACATCTTGCCCAGGAAAACTTTACTCTCGAAGATTTAATGGATATTAAAGGCCGATTGGTTGGAAGCGGCTTCATAGGTGGCAAAGCAGCTGGAATGCTCATTGCACAGAAAATTCTCTCGAAAGACAAATCGTTCGACTGGAATCAAAATCTTGAATCGCACGATTCATTTTACGTTGGCTCAGATATTTTCTACAGCTACATAGTTGAAAACGGCTGGTGGAAATTGCTTATGAAGCAAAAAACAAAAGACGGCTATTTTGAAACAGCTCCGGAAATGAAGGAAAACATTCTGCGAGGTAAATTCCCCGAACAGATTCGTGAAAGATTTCAGGAAATTACAGAATACTTCGGCCAAAGTCCAATTATTGTTCGGTCAAGCAGTTTGCTCGAAGATTCGTTTGGAAATGCGTTTGCCGGAAAATACGAAAGTTTGTTTCTCGTAAATCAGGGCGACCCACAGCAAAGATATAACGAATTTGAAGAGGCAGTGCGAAGAGTTTATGCAAGCACAATGGATGCCAACGCCCTTGAATACCGGCTGCAAAGAGGACTCGACCAGCAGGATGAGCAGATGGCTTTGCTTGTTCAAAGAGTATCCGGCTCATACAAAAACGGTTATTTTTTCCCCGACTTGGCCGGCGTAGGTGTTTCATACAATACTTTCGTATGGAATAGTGAACTTGACGCGGCCGCCGGTATGCTGCGATTGGTATTCGGGCTCGGAACACGAGCGGTAGATAGAGTCGAAGATGATTATCCACAAACGATTGCCCTTGATAAGCCATTGCTTCGTCCGTATGGCAAAAAAGCTGATGCAGTAAAATTTTCTCAGCATAAAGTTGACCTGCTCGATACAAATCAGAATTGTCTTAGCACTGTTGATTTTTCTGATTTATTGAAAGAAGATATAAATATAAATCTAAAACTTTTGGCTACTAAAGACCTGCAACTTGAACGAAAGATAAAAGAGCTTGGCTTAAATACTCAAAAGTCATGGCTGCTGACATTTGAAAAACTGCTATCGAAAACCAATTTTACACAAGTAATGCAAAAGCTGCTTAAAACTCTGGAGAGCAACTACAAATATCCCGTCGATGTGGAATTTACAATCAACTTTATAGATGATGACTCGTTCAGAATTAATCTTGTTCAGTGCAGGCCTCTGCAAACCAAAGGATTAAAAGCCAATGTTCAAA
>JAGLNB010000241.1 GCA_023139715.1 Planctomycetota bacterium
CCCCCGTTTTTTGTATCCGGTTAATACTTTCGAAGAAAGAAAGACCCATGAACGGAATAACAACAAATCATACTACAGGAACTCCCACTGCTATTTCTAAATGGGTATTAAAAAACGATGACATATTACTTCTAGTATTGGAGAGAACCGGACTCCGAGTATCTGAAATGTTATCTATTCCCTCATGCCAATTTCTCACCCAGTGCGTAGTATTAATTCCGGGCAGTAAAAACAGTTATGCAAGAGAGGTCGACCTCTCCTTTATTGAAAAGGAGTACCGGTATAACTTCGAGCACTTCTTGGAAATCGTGAAACATGCAAATAGATATCGAGTATATAGAGCAGCGAAGAGAGCAGGGAAGACGATACTAATATCTGGTAATAAGAGGCGGTCAGTATGTCATGGATATCGATATAGATATATAGTCGACTTATACAAAAAAGGGTTACAACTGGATGAAGTACGGCGGGACATAGGGCACAAAGATATTGCAATGACTGCAAAGTATCTTCTAAAAATGAATTTTAGGGATAACAGCTTGAGGGAGGCGATAACGCCCCCCGGAAGAGGTCAAAACAACAAATCATATAAGACATTTTTAAGCCGATTAATAGGTATTTTTGGATAGATAAGTAGCGCATATAATGACAGGGTAGTTTGTTTTTTAGTGTAGGTAGGACGAACTATATATATTTAAAATTATACCTATACACCACTTAAATATAAACGCTATGGGATTAATACCGCAGGGCATACTAGGCCCCGTATCAAACAAAGTAGGCCCCGTAGTGGGTACTACATGGAAAGGCAGGGCAGTAATAAAAGGATATCAACCCAATGTTGCGAACCCTAGAACACCAGCACAGCAGCAGCAAAGATCATTATTTTCTTATTGGAGTGTTCAAAGTAAGAAATTAAAACAGTTTATCATGCCTCAATATTTCGCACCTTTTGCCGGAGATATTACGAGTTTTAATATATTTCAAAAGGAAAATATGAAGTTAACTACAGACGTATGGCCGGATGTGACAATTACACCGGGCACAATGTCTTTGGGATCTCTCCCTTTCCCAGTAACCGGAACGAATATAATAGCAGAGTCGGCAGGGAGCACCGTAACGTTTACATGGGCATCAACTGAGCTCGAAAACCTAGGCATTGCAACGGATGATTGGGTCGATTGCGTCATACAAAACTCGACGCAAAATGAGATAGGAGTCGTTTCATCGGGCAGGGCGTTAGTATCTGCGGAAAGTTTTATTATAAACGTGAACAGCGGTTTTACGGTGGGGGATAATTGGCACGGATATATGCAGAGCAGAACGGCGGACGGTGTTGTAATAACTGCATCTTTTATCGATTCGGGAATTTATACCGTAGAGGGAAAAGGAGCAAAGGGAAGGACTCCGGGAAGGAGCTAAAACAACAAATCATATAAGGGCGTTTAATGTGCTTTAATATACTTAATATTACTGCCTTATGGGAGTTTTGACGGGTGGAATATTGGGATGTGTTAGAAACAAGGTCGGGGGAATAGTAGGCTCGACATGGAGGGGAAAATGTTACACGAAAGCCTATCAACCGGATGTCGAGAACCCACAGACGGAAGCCCAACAAAAGCATAGGGCGATATATGGATTTTTAACAACTATATCTCGAGTATTAACCGGATATCTGTTCCCTTGGTATTGGAACCCATTTGTAAAAGACGTAAGCGGACAAAATCAATGGGTAAGTGAAAACTATAAAATAATTAAAGAGGATTTTCCCACCATTTTAACGACAAAGTTAAACATGGCAAGGGGAAACTATTTTTTTCCGACCGTGGGTTTTATGTATTCCTACGTAGTCGCTACGGACATTATTATCATTGCTTGGGATGTGCAGTTATTAATAACGGGAGTTTGGGAATTAGATAGCGTAATAGATGTTATTTATATTCGGCAGGATATTGACTTCGAGGATAAAATAGTAGTCCAAAGCGCTATCATGACAGACGGGGAGTTAGCCGCGGACGTATCGGAGGTTACGACAGAAGAAGAATATATCATGGTTTACGTCATGATAAGAACCGCCACAAAAGGAACGGCCACAAATTCCAATGCTTTGTTATTTCCTGATGACTTTACTAGCGAACTTTTACCGTTTCCATTAGAAGATTTTAGTATTGACAACGACCCAATAGTAAATCGTTTAACTGTTCATTGGGATAATGTGAGTATGGTCGAAAAAGGATTCCCCAGTAATTCACATGTAGTTTTTAGGGTTTATAATTGGATAGGGTCGAGAAATAGCCTACTAGGTGAATTTAATTTGCCAATGGCAGGAAACACGGGATTTGTCGATGTAGATAATAGCAAAATAATAAACGGACAGGTAGAATTAGTTTTGTTAGTAGCAACGCCCGCAGGGAAGCCACTATCTAATTTTTGGAACGGCTTTTCGTTGCTGTTCAATTTCCCACAGCCGGGCGGAGCTTTAACGTCCGTAGGTTGTCGGCAATGGGTTTCTAATTCTAAGGTTTTCCGAATGCTAGGCTTTCAACATAGGCTCTTCTTTTCGGGGTGGAAGTCTTCCGATGAATGGAAAAGCATAGCAGTATCGTATGGAGTTATGGCAGAAGCTAATATTTTAAATCAAACCCACAGCATGGCAAGCGATGCAATCGATATAAATATCTCTACAGTATGGGAGAATAACAACAAATCATATTTTGGCATAGGAGGATACCGATCAGACACCGGGACTCAGTTTAATTATGAAATGTATAATGTGCAGAACGAAGATTTTAACCGGAATTTCCTAAGGACTCAAGACATAATCACGTGGAAATGGATACAATCTGGGTATATTGTAGAAGTAACAGTCGACCGGAATACATTATTCGCATGTGAATATCGGTCACAAGATGAGTATTACGTAGAAATATTTGCATGGGATAGTGCTTTTATGATACAATGGTATGAAGAAAGGGTAAAATATTCCGCAGATGTGTTTGAGTATCCTATAGGATATATTTATGCGAGGGACCCAAATTTAGAGGTTATATTAAGAGTTAGAGAAACGAATCTATGGGCAGCAAGAAATATAGTCGAATATCTGGTAGAAGTACCAGTATAAAAAATCTATTTTAAAGCAAATTATCTTTCTTGCCTGCCCTCTGCCTTCGGTGTGCGTTGGCGTTTTCCTGAATAGAGAACGCAAAACCGACAAGGCGGACTTCCCGCTAGAGGGGGACGGCGGCGCTATTCGCACACGCCGCCCGAAATGGGGGACAGCCCGCCCGCCGGTTTACGCTCTGCGAGTTTGTTACATTCGTCTTTTTTGTGCGCCCATACGGAGCGTTTGCGGGGCTGTGCCCGCTGACATCGCCGGAGGATGTGTACGGTTAGAAGTAACTATCTTTTTCGACCTCCACAGCGACCCAACAGCCCCGCAAACACAACCGTACGGGCTTATAGAGAACGCCCCCCGAAGGCAGAGGGCAGGGGGGGGCTTCGCCCCCTCTGCGGTGTTTTGTCATTGAGTTTTCCCATTGACATTTGTCGCCCGCCTCAGTGGCTAGCGCCCGGGCTTATTGCCGGATGACTCCGGGAATTCTCCCCGGGCAGAGGGCAGAGAACCCGAGGGGCTGCGCCCCCGGACACCCATTTACGCCACTGCGTGGCTGACAATCTGATATTGCGGAGCTGCGCCCCGCGCTATTAAAGAGGATGAATAAAAACAAAGAGAGCGCCCGCCTCAGTGGCTAGCGCCCGGGCTTATTGCCTGATGAATCCGGAAACTCGAACCGGACACAGGCAGAAGAACCCGAGAGTCGCCGCCGTGATGGGTGATGCCAAAGGATGGCGAAATATACTTCGCTGTAAAAGTTAAAAAAGAGAAAAAAAAGGGATAGGGCTTGCCCGTTGTAATTTGAATCTATATATTTGTTGTCTGCTTAACTGGTTTGCTATAGTTGACTTGTTTTCCCTTTTCAGGCGGTATATGTTTTACGGTCAGGCAGTTACGGCGAAGAGGCGGGAAGCCTTCATTTCATCTTGACTCTTAATTAATCATCGTACTTCCTGCCTTTTCCTTTATAGATATGTTGGCCATGTTCCCTACTTCTCTGTTTACCGGACTCCTATATATTCGTTTATTATACCTTCGTAATTGGCGCAAGCCAGTCACGTTGGAAGGTGTACCTAAATTCGTTTTTAGCGGTATTTTTGAGGCGATAACGGGCAAGCTAACTTCGTTATTAGCGGTAAAGTACCAAATAAAAAGATATGGCAGGAAATAGAATATTTCCCGAATTCTTATATATATCCGGGGGGGTTGCTTGTCTTCGTACGGCGACCGAATACGAAAGCGCATATAATCGGAGTCCGGACAGCCTCGAAAACCTCGAGATAAAAAGTTACTCGAAAGTCGACCCAGTGCGAGTCCGGAGACAGATATCGAAGAAGGCAAGAGCGATGCATATGTTGCTCTACTTTTTTAACAAGTGGAGAGACAAGGAGCGGGAGAACTCCCGAAGGTTGGTTTTCTTAACCTTAACAATCCCATACGATAGTTTGATGAGTTTAAAGGAACAGAAGAAAAAAATATTTCTCCGTTTTTTTGAGAACTGCCAAAGGGAAAATCTTTTAAACTCATACATTTATCGAATAGAATTTCAGGGGAACGGACGAATGCATGCCCATCTCATCGTCGACGGCTATATAGATAAATGGCAGTTACGGAAAGCGTGGATAAAACACTTACAACGTGCCGATCAATCTATCATTGCGATCGACTGGCAAGAGACCGACCCGATGAAAAACGGGCTTTCAAATTACCCTTGTACGGATATAATGGCAGTTAAAAGCTACAGAACCCTTGTAAATTATCTATCAAAATACATGGGAAAGGCGGAAGATGACAAGACGGAAGAGGGTAAAAAACAAAGCCGTCTTTATACTGAAATGGGTGGGCAAATATGGGGGTGTTCTAGGAACCTTGTAAAAATAGGGTCGATACCTATAAACGTAAATGCCATCGAAAACGCCATGCAGTGGCTAACAATAGGAGAAGACATAAAAGAGAATCACCGGAGACGAGTCCGGAGAATCGATGATGAATATTATACCCTTTTCTTAATAGATAGCGCACACATAGAATTTTGGTATGCGCTCCTATCTGAGTCGATAGACTTTTGCGAGGTCGTAAAAGAAACCTACCAATCCATCTATGATATTGCTATGTGAGTCTTCTAACCTCTTGATTATTAGTTTATTAGTTTTCTAATCGTTACCGAAGTGCGAACGAGTTTTTGTCGAAAGGAAGAGTCACCCCCCTACCCGCCGGAAGTTCGGAAACTGCCCACCCCCAACACTCCCCGTCCTATTCGGACGACTGGCAGTTGGGGGAGACGCTTCCGAAACACCGCCCGACCCGCTCCCACCCGACCCCCTTTTTGCTCGCTTTGCGAGCGCCGGCGGCTGCGCCGCCGGCGAGCAAAGCAAAAATCATTGTCCGGAAGATAAAGAGTCGAGCCTATACAAAAAAATCATATAAAAAGGTGAAAAAATTATGCAAAAGAATGATAAAACCGTCACAAAAAATCGTATATTTGTAGATGATAATGATTAATATTAATAATAAAACCGTAGTCAAATGAAACACAGTAAAGAAGAAGGGGAACGCCAAATAATGGCTTTATGGCAAAAGTGGTATTTGGAAGATGAAAACGTATATTTTCATATATGGAATCAAAAGCGGAAATTTGTATCGCATTGCTCTATGAAATCCTTTTTAAAGGCTTTAGACAGACGAACACCGCATGGAATTTATACCGCCATAAACGGATATTTTCGCATACACTTTGCGATACGTGAGAAAATCGTAACTCTTGTTACTGTTTGGGCTCGATATGAGGGCAGATGGGTAGCGCTTGGTTATCGAGAAAGTCATCGAGTCGCAAAGAAATTTTTTGGAAGGTCTTATAAATCGGCAATCGGGACACCATTACCGGACGGAATGAGAGAGGAGCTTATAAGGTGGAAGAAACAAGCATATGAGCGCTTATATACTACATGGGTTGTAGAAAGTAATCATATGAAAATAGAGACTTTAAAACAGTGGGTTAATAGGATAGTACAATTTGACGGATACGTTGCGTTTCTTGTAGTATCCAACAAAATAGCAGTTAATGTAATTATAAACCACCATCTAATTGTCGATATGTTTGTTCTATATAAAGACGGCGAAGATCAATATGTTGTACCCGTGTACGATGTAGCAGAGTGGAGTCGGAATAATCTAAACAAGCATGTAACAGAATTTTACCATAGGAAAATGCTTAAATAAAGGCATATTTTGGAGGTTAAGAGTAAACAATGTATCTTGTATCATTAAAAAATAGTAATTGAAAATATGGAGTATTTTATAGACGCAGTAGGCAAGAGATTTGCCGATTCTTTCTTATATTTTAAAACAATAGATGAAAGTACTTTAGTAGTGGTAGAGGATTTATTTAAAGGAGGTCATAAATCCGAAAGATTTAAAAGGGAATTAGACGACATGGCTAAAGTAGAAGACAATTATAGTAGAATACTAACATTTTCCTATTTTGAAATCAAAATAATAATTAAAGACGGTATTTTAAGAGAGCTGAAAATCGACTATAGCGGCGAAGGTATAAACTTTATAATGGATTTTACCGCCCACTACTTTTTTGCGAAAAAGTTTTTAGGCGAGTTTTGGGAGGAACTGGAGTCATACGAATAAAAAAAAAAGTATATTTTTTTTGGTTTGACTCCTTTTTTGTTATATCTTTGTTATTGCTATTAACTCCGTATCAAGTCCGAAGCGCACTGACTCGATAACAGGGCAAAAACGGAGCAAACGAGAAACTAACAGTTTCCTAACGTTATACAGGAAGGACAAGGACGCTGTTTACAGAACGACCTGATGATAACCCGCCAACACAAAAGAGAGGTCGAGGGGGGGATGACAACCAACCGGAATAGAGAACTGAGGGGGAAAGCATCCCCCCCGTC
>JAGLNB010000242.1 GCA_023139715.1 Planctomycetota bacterium
ACGGCGAAATCGGTTGACATATCTGAGAGTGAATGTATCCCGTCAGCCACGAGTGCCATTGAGCCAATCAAAATTCCAGCTGTTATTTTTGCGATGAACAGAGCGACATTTACTAATATAGCGAGATTTGTTACGGATTTGATTTGTTTGTCAGCAGTTTTTATTTTCAGATTTTCCACTGGTTCTACTCAGCTATTTTCTTTCTGATTTCAGAAACTGCTTTCGTATATTTTTCCACAGTTTTTTCATCTTTTGCCTCGATGATTAATCGCATCACTGGTTCTGTATTACTTATTCTAAGATTGAACCATGATTTCGAGAGAGCGTCAGTCGAACTGCTGTCGTCAAAATCGAATCGAAAACCGTCTGAGGTGTCGATTTTTGCATTTGCGAATACTTTTTTTGCTTCCTGCATTATTTTTTCAGCGGTTTTTTTGTCCGCAGGAAATTTATCTTTTTCCATAGCGTATTTGCCGATTTCGCCGACCAGTTCGCTAACGCTTTTTCCCGTTTCAGCCATTAGCTGCAATACGAGAACGATTCCAACCAAGCTGTCTCTGATTGGCCCGACTCTCAAATCGATTACGCCGCCGTTTCCTTCTCCGCCGATTATGCAATTATTTTTCACCATTGCATCAGCCACGTTTGCTTCGCCGACAGCTGTTCTGATTACTTCGCTGTTGTTTTGCAGAGCAATGTCATCGAGCATTCTTGACGTTGAAAGATTCGTTGCCGCTTTACCGCTTTTTTTACTGAGGATATATTTTGCAGCCAGTGCAAGCGTATATTCTTCACCGATATAATTTCCATTTTCATCCACGATTGCCAGCCGGTCAGCGTCGGGGTCTTGTGCGAATCCGATTTGTGCTTTTTTCTCTTTTACTATTTCGCAAAGCCCAGTCAGATTTTTTGCGATTGGTTCCGGCTCGTGTGCAAAAAGTCCTGTCTGTTCAGCGTTGATTGCTGTGGTTTGGCAGCCGAGTTCGGCGAGTATTTTTAGCGTAACTCTTGAGCCGGCTCCGTTTACACTGTCGAGAGCTACTTTGAAATTTTTACTGCTTATTTTTTCTTTATCGATTATTGCCAAAACTTTTTCGATATGAATTTCATCGGCTTGCTCGCTTGTTGTGATTTTTCCGCAATCTTTTGAATTTACGAACTGGAAATTTTTATCCTTGAATAATTTTTTGATTTCTTCTGCTTGTTTTGGTGTGGGTGCGATGCCGTTTGCGAGCAATAATTTTATGCCGTTATATTGTATCGGATTATGTGAAGCCGTTATTACGATTCCGCCGTCGCATTTTAGTTCTCGCAGCATAATCCCCACGCCTGGCGTAGTTACTATTCCAAGCTCTACTACATCGATTCCCACCGAGCAAAGGCCGGCCGCTACTGCTGAAGTGAGCATCTGCCTGCTCGGCCGCGAATCTGTTCCGATGCAAACGGATAATTGTTGTTTGCCTGCCCTGAGCGGAGTCGAAGGGTTGCTTGTTGTTTGCCTGCCCTGAGCGGAGTCGAAGGGTTGCTTGTTTTTTAAGAAACTTCCAAAAGCGCATCCGTAATCAGCTGCTATTTTTGCAGTGAGATTTTCCCCGATGATTCCTCTTAATCCGCTAATACTTACAATCAGTTTTTCAGCCATTTGTCGTATCTCGTATTTCGTCAAGCGTATTGCGTTTTCGGTTAGCCCTGCCATCCCTATGGCAGGGTTCTTTTTTTTGCCTGCCGCGGCGTAGCTCCAAAGGAGCGAAGACGGGTGTTTTGTATCTCGTTTAGCCCCACCACCTGTGGGTGGGGCATAATTGATTCATTGTCCGTCATTGCGAGGCCTGTTTTTCAGGCCGTGGCAATCTTACTTTTCACACTTTTTTCTCAATCTAATTCACAGTTGTAGATTTCATTGACGAGTTCGAGTTTAGCCAGTTCTGCGAGCACTTTTTCATCCGGCTTATTGCTGACGCTTACAGCAAGAATTGCTTTTTGCTCATCTGCTTTCTGGCCGACTCCCATTGTGCCGATATTTATTCCGTTTTTGCCGCAGACGGTTCCAACGGCTCCGATTACGCCGGGTTTGTCATCATTGAAAATTACCAGAACAGTTCCCTGCGGAGCAACTTCCACATCAAATCCGTCTATCTCGATAATTCTAAGCTGTGTTTCTCCAAAGACCGAGCCGGTTATGGTTCTCGTTACTTTGTCGGTTACGACCTTGGCGGTGAAACTTGCTGCGACATCTTTTGGCTCGGTATTTTTTGTTTCGTCGATACTGATTCCTCTTTCTTTAGCGAGGAAGCTGACGTTTACAATATTGAGAGTTGTATCAAAATGTTTTTTCAGCAGACCGATTGCAAAGGCCGTTGTAATTGGAGCTGCATCAACTTCTGCGATTGAGCCGCGATACTCAACTTGTGCGGTTTTGATTCTGCCAGGTGCCAGCGTGCTTAGCATTTCGCCGATTTTCGCAGCGAGTTCAGCATATCTTTCAACGATTGGAGCCACTGCTCCGGCTGTGAAGGGGGCGTTTAGTGCGTTTCTTGCCGGGCCGCCTTTTATTGCATCAGCGAGAATTTGTGCTGCCTCGACAGCCACTTCGATTTGTGCCTCTTCGGTACTGGCTCCAAGATGCGGAGTAACGAGGCAGTTGTCGAGTTTTTCAAATCGCGTATTTTCCGGCGGCTCAGTTGGATAAACATCGAGAGCTGCTCCTGCGATTTGGTTCTTTTCGAGTGCGTCGTAGAGAGCATCTTCATTTATGATTCCGCCTCTTGCACAATTGACGAGCCGAACCGTTGGCTTCATCATTTTGAGCTGCTCGGCTCCTATCATATTTGTTGTTTGCTCATTTCTCGGCACGTGGACACTGATATAATCGGCCTCGGTGAAGATTTTATTAATATCTTCTGTTACTTCTACGCCGAGTTTTTCAGCTTCTTTTGGCGTAGCAACCGGGTCAAATCCGATGACATTCATATCGAATCCCTTTGCCATTTTTACAACAGCCATTCCGATTCTGCCCATACCAATTACGCCGAGCGTTTTACCGTTTAGCTGGGTGCCCATATATTTTTTTCTATCCCAGCGTCCTTCTTTCAAACTGTTACAAGCCGGCACAACATTTCTACTCATAGCGAGCATTAGAGCCACTGTATGTTCAGCTGCGCTTAGCGTATTTCCGCCGGGCGTATTCATAACGAGTACGCCTTTTCTCGTTGCCGCTGGAATATCAATATTGTCAACACCAACTCCCGCTCTTGCAACGCCTTTTAACTTTCCGGAGTTTTCAAGTACTTTCGCAGTAACTTTGGTTGCGCTTCTGATGATTAGGCCATCGTATTGTCCGATGATTTTGGCCAGTTCATCTTCGCTGATACCGGTATTGACTACAGCTTCGAAGTCGTCTATGGCGTTCAGCAGGTCAATGCCTTCCTGTGCGAGTTTGTCTGTGATAAGTACTTTGAACATTTTGTTTCTCCGAAAATTAAGTTTAACGATTATAGTTTCTCCCGCCGTTGCTCTGTCCTGAGCCTGTCGAAGGACGGGTGTCCGACTCGTATTCTATCTTTCGCACTTCAAAAATCAAGTGTCGAATTGGCTATCGCTTAGAAGACAGGATACGCTGTCTATTTTAGGAATGTTCACAACAAAATTCCAAAAAAAAATACGCAATACACGATACGCATCACTCAATACGATATTATGCTTTTACGATTTTGTTTTTTCCGCTGCGGATGTTTCCCGTTGCGTTTCGTGAATCCACGACCAGTTTTGCATTTTTCACGAGCCACTTATAATCATAATCGCTGTGATTTGTTGCTATTAAAACGCAGTCATAGCTTTTTACTTTTGCTGCAGTCAGCGTAACGCTTTTCATTTTCAAATCGTAATCTCTCATCTTATGTGTTTTCGGCAGATAGGGGTCGTTGTAATCGACTTTTGCTCCGCCTTTTTTGAGTAGTTCAATCAGTTCCAGCGATGGCGATTCGCGAACGTCGTCAATGTCTGGCTTATATGCCAAGCCGAGTACGAGTACTTTTGAGCCGTTCAAACTTTTCTTTTTGGCGTTGAGTGCTTCCATTACTTTATTGACTACGTAATTTGGCATATCCGTATTTATTTCACCGGCCAGCTCGATGAATCTTGTCGGCATTCCGTATTGACGTGCTTTCCACGTTAAGTAAAACGGGTCGATTGGAATGCAATGGCCGCCAAGTCCCGGGCCGGGATAAAATGGATGATAGCCAAACGGCTTAGTGCTCGCCGCTCGAATAACTTCCCAAACATCGATTCCCATTCTGTCGAACACCATTTTAAGTTCGTTTACCATAGCGATGTTTATGCAGCGATAAACGTTTTCGAGAATTTTCGCTGATTCAGCTGCTTCGAGTGATGAGACTCCAACGAGCGTATCGATTGCGAGTTCATAAAGTTTTTTTGCTAATTTTTTGCAGTTTGGCGTTAAGCCGCCAACGACTTTTGGGATAGTTTTTGTGCTGAAATTTTTATTACCCGGGTCTTCGCGTTCAGGCGAATAAGCGAGATAGAAATCTTTGCCTGCCTTTAGTCCGCCGGCTTCGAGGATTGGCATCATTAGTTCTCTCGTTGTTCCGGGATATGTTGTGCTTTCGAGTGAGATGAGATGGCCTTTGCGGAGATATTTTGCGATTGTTCTACAGCTGCCCTCAACATATTTCATATCCGGCTCGCGATTTTCTGTCAGCGGGGT
>JAGLNB010000243.1 GCA_023139715.1 Planctomycetota bacterium
TTTGGCCCATAATCATAGTCAGTTCTTTTTTCGCTGATTCAAGGAATTTTTTATCCTGCACTGCTTTTCCAATTCCCATTGAAACAACGATTTTATTTATTCGCGGCACCGCCATAGGATTTTTATAGCCAAACTCGCCAACCAACCCAGGAGCCACTTTTGATTTATATAAATCTTTTAAACGCGCCATATTTTAATCTCACTATTTACAATTCCAGCTACTGCAAAATTCTTCTTATTTCTGTTGCAGACTTACTTTTTTAATTTTCTCACAACACTGATTTCAGCTCCATCAACAGTAGTACGTTTCTTACTGCCGTCGCCGTCAATTTTGTAATGGACTCTACTGGCCTTTTTGCTTTTTGGATCCACTGGCAGCACATTGCTGATATGAACCGGCATTTCAATGCTAACACGTCCACCCTGCGGATTTTTCCGTGAGGGCCTGACATGTTTTTTGACGATATTCTGGCCTTGAATAACTACTTTGTTTTTATCCGGCAAAACTCGTAGCACCTTACCAACCTTACCTTTATCGTCGCCAGTTATAACCTCAACTGTATCACCTTTTTTTACATGCAAAGCCATAGGTTTTGTATCTCGTATTTTATTGTTCGTATTTTATTTTATGCCGACCCAATCACAGCCGCCACTTATTACACCACTTCGCTTGCAAGCGAAACGATTTTCATATAGTTTTTTTCTCTAAGCTCACGTGCCACTGCACCGAAAATTCTTGTTCCTATCGGATTTCCATCTGCATCTATCATCACAGCTGCGTTTGTATCAAACCTCACATAGCTTCCATCTGCACGTTTGAGAGGATACCTTGTACGGACGATAACACATTTATGCACTTTTTTATCGTCAAGCGGACAACTTGGCAGCGATTTTTTTATAGCTACACAAATCACATCACCCACTGATGCAGCAGGTCTTGTTTTTTTGCCGCGTGCGCCGCCTCTTTTGAGCACCTTAATACACAAAGCTGATTTAACACCTGAGTTATCAGCTATGTCGATCATTGTTTCCTGTTGAATCATACTTAGTATCTCGTATCTCGTATCTCGTATATTCTAATTAGCACACTGCATTTTTTCTTTTGCAGTTTTTTGACTGTTAACTTTTACCTGTTATTCTTTAACTGCTTTTTGCGACACAGTTACAAGCCGCCAGCTTTTGGTTTTACTCATTGGGCTGCACTGCGTAACATCAACAACATCACCAATCTCGGCCTGATTCTGCTCATCATGCACATAGAGTTTTGTTCTTCTCTTCACATATTTACCATATTTCGGATGCTTGATTTTATAATCGATTGCAATGACGATGCTTTTATCACCACTTTTGCTTATTACCGTGCCGGTTCTGGTTTTAGTTTTGGAGTCCATAGTTTTATATTTCGATTTCTATTTTGTTTCGTTCATTACTGTCTTTATTCTGGCAATATCACGTCTGATATTTATGATCGCCTTGGCGTTTTCCAATTTTTCGGTAACCGCTTGCGAGCGCATATCAAACTTTTTTCTGCATAGCTCATCGAGCTTTGCCTGCTGTTCATCTCTACTCATTTCGCGGTAATTTTGCGCTTTCATATTATATTTTCCTGTTATAGAGAGTGCCTTCTTTTTACAAACCGGCACTTAACTGGCATTTTATGTGCAACTCTAAGCATCGCTTGCTTTGCCATATCTTCACCAACGCCGCCTATTTCAAAGCAAATCTGACCTGGCCTGACTCTTGCCACCCAGAAATCAGGTTCGCCTTTTCCTTTTCCCATTCTTGTTTCCAGCGGCTTTGAGCTGACTGGTTTATGCGGAAATATTCTGATATAAACTTTTCCGGTTCTGTGGAGAAAGTGCGTTGCTGCAATTCTTCCGGCTTCGATATGCTTTCCGCGTATCCAGCTGGTTTCCAGAACCTGCAAACCGTATTCGCCAAACGCTACAAAATTTGTTCTTGAAGCATTACCCTTCATTATGCCGCGCTGGCTTTTTCGGTGCTTAACTCTTTTTGGCATCAATGCCATAATTCAAACCCGTATCAAAAATTAATATTTATCGTTTACTATACAATCTATTCTGGTTTTTCTGCCGGCTTATCTTCTTTCTTTAGCTCCGGTTTAGGCGGTGCTGGTCTTTGCGCAGCTTTACTTCGCATAGGAGGTCTTGGCCTTCCTGCCTGCCGATTTCCTCTTGAAGCTGTCGGCTTTGGTTCTTCGCCGAACTTACCTTTATAAATCCAAACTTTAATTCCGATTGCTCCGTATGTCGTTCTTGCTGTTGCACAAGCATAATCAACATTTGCGTCAAGCGTATGCAGCGGAATACTGCCAAGTTTTTGTGTTTCTTTTCTCGCCATTTCTGAGCCGGCCAAACGTCCGCCGCAGGTAATTTTAACACCAAGTGCCCCAGCGGTCATAGCGCCTTCGCAAAGCTGTTTCATTGCCCGCCTGAATGAGGCACGTTTTCCAAGCTGTTCTGCGACAGCTTCAGCCATCAGAGCTGCGTTAAGATTTGGCTCTTTTATTTCTATAACATTTACACCAACTTTTCTGCCGGTGAGTGCTTCGAGTTCTTCTCTTAACTTCTCAACTTCTCCACCTCTTGGCCCGATGACTATTCCCGGCCGTGCGCTATGGAGCGTAACTTTAACTTCATTATGTGTTCTAACCACATCAACTCTTGCCACTGCTCCTTTTGGCATACTGCGATTATATTTTTTATCCACATACTCGCGAATTTTAAAGTCTTCGACGAGGAAATCACCATAGCTGGCCTTTGGAGCAAACCAAACACTTTGCCAGCCGAGCGTTATTCCAGTTCTAAAACCAATTGGTGATACTTTTTGACCCATAACTTTTATCCCGCATTATATTTGCGTTTTTATTTTTATCTTCCCTGCTCAAGCTTTGCTACAGTAACATGTATATGGCAGGCCTTTTTTGTAATTGAGTGTGCTCTTCCTCTGTCTTTAGCTATCCATCTTTTTGTTCCGAGCCGAACGCCGGCATCATCAACACGTGCCGAACT
>JAGLNB010000244.1 GCA_023139715.1 Planctomycetota bacterium
CTGCCTGCAACATATTATGCGTATGTTCCAAAAGACCGCCGAGATAATTATGGTGCATTTTTGCTCCGGCCGGCATTTTGCAGAACTTATCCATCAATTCATCATCGCTTAAAAATTCCTCAATAAGCATTTCTAATTGTGGATTTTTTATTTGCCCTACAATCTGCTTTGCCTGGCCAAACATTTGTTCAACATCATTATTCGTCCTCGCCAGAAAATCCTCAAGATTGACCGCTTCTGAATCAACAACATTGATACTGTTTATAATGATTTGCATATTGCCCTGATAAAGCTCGCTTCTGCCCTGCACTCGGACAAAACCGGGCTTGGGCAAGGAGCTATAAACCATTTCGCTTGCCTGCCACATTCGGCCGTTAAGTTGGCCGGTTTTATCGCAGAGGAACATAGCTATGTACAAATCACCTCGCGAGGTACTTCTTAAAATCGGGTCAGTAACGAGATAAATATCATCGATTCGTTCGCCCGGCTGGATTTGATTTATGAATTTATGTTCCATAGTATGCCTTTTTGACTATTCCCAATGAAGTTGAAGTTCAAACAATAGACAACTGATTATATTGTGCACATGGTATTTAGGCAAGTAGTGATTTTACATCATTTACCAAGCTAACAACTCACCTCAAGGGAAAAAGCTTGAGAATATCCAAAAAAGATAATATAAACTTACCAGTGGCAAAAGCAGCCAATTACTGTTGTTTTATGAAAAGCTCACATATTGAAATTTGAGGAAAAAATAATGGATAGCATGGATGTTCATCCCAAATACCCAAAATGGCTGCCGGCTCGGCTTCGCAGGGGCTGGTGTGTTTCGCGAAAAATAAACAAAATATATTCGGAAGTTCTGAGTAAAGAATTAACCGACAAGCTGCTTTCAGTTGAAGGCCATATCACGCCACGACAATGTGCAACTTTGTTCTACTTTGCATATACTCAGCCGGGCCCGGGAACAATCGTTGAAATCGGCTCATTCAAGGGCAAATCAACTGTTTGGATGGCACAGGCCTTAAAAGAAAGAGCGGAGACAATAAAAATAGCAGCTGTCGACCCGCACATAAATACCAGGGAAAAAGAAATAGTGCCAAATTACAAAGAAGAATCCAGCTATGATGCGTTTATCAAAAATGTGTCATCTCTCGAAGTAAACGAATGGGTTTCGACTATCAAAAAAACTTCCGAAGAAGCTGCAAAAGATTTCAATCAACCAATAAGACTGCTATTCATCGACGGCTCACATCGCTACGAAGATGCGTTGCTCGACCTTGAGCTATGGGAACCAATGGTTAATGTAGGCGGGATTATTGTCATGCACGACACCAAGCCAACCGGCCCGTTTCCAGGCGTTTGCAGAGCAAAAAATGAATACCTGAAAAACAGCCCAAGATTCAAAGAAGTAATTC
>JAGLNB010000245.1 GCA_023139715.1 Planctomycetota bacterium
TGTTTTCTAAAAGTTTGAGATTGCCGCGGCCAAAAAACGACCTCGCAATGACAAATCTGCGAGAAGAAACAGGTCTCGCAATGACATTAAAACGCTCATCCTTGCCTGTCGCGGCGTAGTCGAAGACAAAGGCGGGTCATTACGAGGAGCGAAGCGACGAAGTAATCTAAGGTTTTTCTTAAATAAAACACGCTGAATTAAAAAGTGATTTTGAAATCTTCGTAGCGTGGATTTACAACTGTCTCTTCGATTTTGATTTCTCTGATATTTTTACCATAGCTTTTTTTAATATCTGCTACGCAATTTTCTATATCTTTTTCGAAGCCCTGAGCAAACATTTCGACAGTGCCCTCGGCTAAATTGCGAACCAAACCTGTCAATTGATGCCTGTTGGCCGAATCAAAAGCCGTAAAGCGAAAGCCGACCCCCTGCACTCGTCCAACAAAAATTATATGTCTTGCTATTTGTTTCATTTTTTAGTGATTGACAATCAACTATCAACTATAATAAATAGTACATGACAAATAGCAGATAGTAAATAATAAAGTTGGTTATGGAAGATAAGACGAAAAGACAAATTGAACGTGATGAGCAGATTTATCAGCTTTCCACGCTTGTAGCTGGCAAATTTTCGCTTCCGGCGGTTCTCGACAAACTCGCTGAAGCTGCTGTTAGAATCACCGCAGTTAAGGCCTGCTCGATTCGGCTGCTTGATGAAGATGCCGGCGAACTGCAAATGCGAAGCACGTATGGGCTTAGCGAAAAATATCGCAACAAAGGGCCTGTCTCCAAAAATGACCCAGTAATCAAGGCCGCTTTTGCCGGCGAAGCAGTAGTTCTCGATGATATGCGTGTGGACGGCCGTGTAAAATATAAACGAGCTACTATTGCCGAAGGGCTTGTCAGTCAGTTGACAGTTGCCATGCAGTTTCGCGGTAAAGCCATCGGCGTAATTCGATTGTACAGTCCCAAACCAAAGCGTTTTTTTCATGAAGACATAAAACTTGCCCGAGCTGTTGCTTCGCAGTGTGCCACCGCAATTACCAATGCACGGCTTTATTCCGAAGCGATTGATGGTGCGCGAATAGCCGAGCAGATGCGACTTGCGGGTATTATTCAGCGAAGAATGATTCCAAAGCAAGCTCCCCAAATTGCTGGATTGGATATATCAGCTGCATACATTCCCTGCTTTAATGTCGGCGGTGATTTCTACGACTTTATACAAGTAGATAAAAACCGAATTGCCATTGCCATAGCCGATGTGATTGGCAAAGGAATTCCGGCTGCCATTATGATGAGTATGTTCAGAGCCGCTGTGCGTGCATACACCGATACTGATTGCAGAGACGGCATAATCAGCCGCATTATCGATAAACTAAACAAGATGGCCTGCAGAGAGTGCAGAGACGGCGAATTCGTTACGCTGTTTTATGCGGTAATCGATGCCGAAAAAAAAACAATCACCTATTGCAATTGCGGCCACGAGCCAACTGTATTAATAAAAAATGGACGAGCAATAGATTTGCAAAAAGGCGGACTTGTCCTTGGCGTTTTATCAAAAGCCGAATACCAGATTGAAACTTTGCAATTAGAGCAGAATGATTGCCTGCTATTTTATACGGACGGCTTAATTGACACCGCAAATTTTGACGGCGATTTATGGGGCAGAGAAAGAATGCTGGCAGCAGCAAAAAAATTCGCTCCCGGCTCAGCTGAGCAGGTTATCAAAAATATTTTAAGATACAGAACTCGTTTCGTAGGCCTTTCCCGCCAAATGGACGACACCAGTGCAGTAATAGTTAAAATAAGCAGCTAAAGAGAAATTGAGTTCCTGCCCCGCTAAACGTTTCTTTTATTCACACATCCGTTGTTTTTTGTAAACATATCGCAAATCCTTTTGTTACTTAACGACTTAGGCCGATAATATGTACAAAATGGGTCGTTTTTCTGCAAGCAGTGTTTACGAAAAACAACACACTGTTAGAGTATGACATTCTATGGCTTTTCAAATTGCGGAGCTTTATAAGATATAACCGCTTATTTTAGCAATTGTTAAGCTGCCTTGCATATTTTTTTTGCAATTAATTTCTAACTATTGGCATACTGTTTGCACTTTGGTATAGCTCGTCGCTGGTTCGCCATTGACGACGATTGGGCGGAGCGTCCTAAACGCATATACGGAGGAGGAACAGATCCGCCCGATTCAGATATATTCAAAATCGGTTTTTTTCTAACTGATTTTGTTTAAGATAATGCGGAGTCGTGCCGGAGGAGGGACGACTCCGTTTTGCTTTTCATTTCTCAAACTCGGGCTGGTTCTGTATAATCAAATTTACTATGGAACATTCGCTTTGTCGAATTATCGATGCAAACTTTAATCGCGCCCGCGAGGCGGCTCGCGTAGTGGAGGAGTTTTGCAGGTTTGGCTTAAATGCAAATTCACTTACTGCTCGCACAAAGCAGCTTCGCCACGAGTTGTCTTCTGTAATTGCAAAATTGGATGCGGCGAAATTTATAACAAGCCGTGATACACTCGGCGATGTCGGCGTTGGAAAAACAGTTGAGAACCAACTTAGCCGCGGCCAACTAAAAGATTGTTTTACGGCCGGCTGCAAACGATTAACTGAAGCTCTGCGAGTGCTGGCAGAAACAATTCAGACAATAGATTCTGCGGCAGCTCAAAGAATTGAAAATTTAAGATATGCCGCTTACACACTCGAAAAAGATATTGTTCTTTTTAGCAGCACGGCTGAAAAATTTAAATCAGTCAAACTCTACCTTGTAATAACTTCCTGTTTGCCGGCTGATGTTCTTTCTTTAACCGCTCACTGCACCGCTGGCGGCGCTGATTGTATTCAGCTTCGCTGCAAAGAAGAGATTAACGATGATACTTTTTTTTCTCTTGCCTCTGAATTTGTAAAAATTTGCGCCAACTCAAATGTTTTGAGTATAATAAATGACCGAGCTGATATTGCCATTGCAGCCGGTGCTGACGGCGTTCATCTCGGCCAAAATGATTTACCAATCGAGCAGGTTCGCCGATTGCAGTTAGAGCCGATGCTCATTGGCAAAAGCACGCATTCACTCAGCGAGCTGCGGGCTTGTTTTGATGAGCTGCCGA
>JAGLNB010000246.1 GCA_023139715.1 Planctomycetota bacterium
GCTTGTTCGATACACTTTTTCCAATCATCGCCGTACTGCTCTTTGTATTTCGGTTTTTCGTATGCGTAAATAATTGAGCGTGATGCGTTGATTAAAGCTCCTGTTCCGTCTGGTTTGCAGAACCGCACGCAATCGGCAGCTGTAGCTCCCTGCGAGCCGTAGCCGGGCACGAGGAACCAGATGTTTTCATATTGTTTGCGTAATTTTGTTGTCGTTTCGGGCGAAGTTCCGCCGACTACCATGCCAATATTACTGTATCCGTTTTCGCCGATTCGCTGCGGCTTATTTGCTATTTCGCCAACTATTTCTGCGATTTTTTCATAGAGCATCTGGCCATTAGCGTCTGCGAAATCCTGAATTGCCGCTGCTCCTTCATTGCTGGAACGAACCCATACAAATACACCTTTGCCTTGCTTGTCAGCCATATCCGCAAACGGCTCAATACCTTCGACTCCGGCAAAAGCATTTATCGTAATGGCATCCGGTGCGAGCGTATCTTCCAGGCCGACAAGCTCTGAATTTTCAAGATGAGCTTGTGCATATGCCTCAGCTGTATGGCCAATGTCGCCGCGTTTAACATCGCCGATAATTTCCAAACCCAAATCATTGGCTTCAGCTATTAATGAATAGTAGGTTTCGACTCCTTCGGATAAGTATTTTTCAAAAAAAGCACTATTCATTTTGACGGCTGGCACCATTGGCGCAATTATTCGCATTGTTTGCGTGCAGAAATCAAAAATTGCATCTATAGCTGCTGCGGCATCGAGTTCGTCGTTCATTTCTCTATGATTTTTTATTGCTTCCGGCAGGCGGCTGTAAACAGGGTCAAGTCCTACAATCAAAGATGTTTTCTTGCTCTTTACATTTTCGCAGAGCCGGTCAGCAAAGTGGTTTGACATTGTTTTTGAATCCTCTCTTTTATTATTGGTTTTTTCTATTAACTATTTACCACGCAGTTACTATAATTGCAGCTGCGATTTTGAGCAATACAGAAATTGAATATAAATATAAAAATTGCAAACAGGAGTAATTTTGGAAACGAAGCGGAAGAAGAGATTTGACAGGAAGTTTTTATATTGGCTTTTTGCCGATTTTTTAGTGATGGTTACGCTCACCATTTTACTTTTGCATAAACCCTTTGGTTTTCAGCCGTACGAAGTTTCCAAATCCAGCCGCCGCGAGGTAAGTCCATATTTGACACACAAACTAATGCCGCAGATTTATAATGGCGCTCAGTATCAGGAGCCATTCAAAGTAATCGTAAGCGAATACGGCATAAACGATGTCCTAAAAAAAGTTGATTTGCCGGAAAATGCCGATGGAGTTGTACTGTCTTCGCCGAAAGCGATTTTTCAAACCAATCGCATCGTTTTAATGGCTGTGGTTTCTTTGAAGCATCTGGAGTTTGTAGCTACAGCTGTAATTGAGCCGTGGGTTGACAAAAAAGGCCTACTGCACTTGCCGATAACTTCGGTCAAGCTCGGTGCAGTTAACATTGGCTTTATCGCAAGAATGGTAGCTAAAAAGACATTTTCGCAGCAGGTTGGCGAAAACGCCGGCTCTGAAGATGTGCGAACGCAGATTGCAACTGCTTT